>NZ_JBWJZD010000052.1:0-35831 GCF_056429065.1 Bradyrhizobium sp. USDA3010 | reverse complement strand
GTCCTTCGAGTATCCCTTCGCCATCGCGCGACCTCGCTGTTGCTGTCAAAGCAACCCGAATCTGATTTGCGCGCTTTTGGGAACCCCCTTACTGTTCCGATTCACATCAACCGAAAACCGCTCTAGCTAGTGCGCGTTGAGTTCAATATTGGGACTTGCTATGAATGTTCAAGCTGATACTGAGATTGGATTCGTTGATCATCGGTCACCCGACCAGTTGTGGCAGTACAGACAACGCTTGTCACAGGCGCCGCGGAGCGAGAGTCGATCGGCAGCCTGAAGTGCGCAATGATGACCACACCCTGAATTTCCTGACCCGTTTTGTGACAACAGGCAGAACCGGCACCAAATTGAGGCCGACGCACTCTCCGACTGCTCGATGTGGACGCAGCGGTTGAAGGCTGAAGCTGGCACCGGCCGTTCCGCTAGGAAGATCGACGGCGGCCGCAAGCTGTCGGATGCTCGTTGCCATACCTGGTGAATGACGACAGGCTGGCGAGGCTATTAAGTACGTCACACCGGCGCTTATGCCCGGTGGATCTGAAGGGTTTATCGCTCTCCGATCGCAAGATACACATTATGGGTCGCCTTAGCCTATTAGCACACCTGCCATACCCAGGCCTCGCGGCACCTGCATTGGCCTCCTTATTGGGGACCATTGTTGTGAAGCCGATCGATCGGCTCACGCGCAAGCTGCGCGCCAGCTAGAGCATGCTTGCCTGTCAGAGCGATGCACACGGAAGGGAACGTCAGAGAGCATCGTTGATTTTGCGCTTCTGCTTCTACCGAGCTCCCAGTCCGCCTGCATCTAAATAGCAACGGGCGTGCCAACGTCTCTCGAGGTTTGATTGATCGCGGCTTGCCAAAATACATGTTCTCAATCTGACGGAGTCGGCGCGAATGTCAGGCTGTTTGTCGTCGGATCGCATCATTGGCCGCTCGAGATCCTATCTATCTCCAGAGCGTCCAATACGATCAGCAGGCGACATGCCGAGCGCGGCATCCAAAGGGATTATCCGGCGGCTGATGGCGAGCTGTTTGCATGAGCCGCAATCTTGAAGATGATAAAAAACGGACCAGCAAACTGACATGTCGATGATTCAACAGAACGTGTTTGTAACCGAACAGACGGCAGTTTAGCCTGTTTCCCTTTCTGCAAACTCGATCTCATTTGGGCTGAGTACCTCCGAAAAGGCGCGCGAGGCCCCTTGCGATCCTAAGAGCGCCGGAGGCAAGGGATCCAAGGAGCAGAGCGGAGATTCGTTGTTGCTCGCCTAGAACTGCCTTATGGGCCGCTCATGTCATGCACCATTGTTGCTGCCGAATCACGGAGTGCGGATTATTGGCGCTTTGATTGCGAACAAGCGTGAACGCAGACTGGCTTTCGTTTCGGGTCATCGGGCAACCCGGCACGCAGCCGAACTCATGCGATCGCGTGCTTCGGATCGACGCAGCGTGTCCTGCAGTTGCATTTTTACCGGAGATCGGCGTGAGTGATAGCAGCAGCAGTGGCTCCAACGAGGGGCCCGGCCCTTATGCGCTGGATAGGCCACTTTATGAGGACTTCTGGAACTGGCTTGCAGATAAGCTCCCGGAGCGCCGCTCTCGCGGCGCCGACATTGCCGCACGCGATATATACGATTTCTTCGAGTGGATCCATGAGACCGACAGACCCCCAATGGTCGACCGGATTGCGCTGCCGTCGTTGGACACCGACCTGCAAGCTTATGCAGCCGACTATGTGGGGCGTGATGTACCAGCAATTGACGGGTTTCGTAACCGGCTCCTGAACTTGCGAGATATGCTTCGAAACCTGCATTTCGAGAGCTGGGCCCGTGAGAAGGAATTGATGTTTCAGGACTTTGATGGAGCCGTGCCGTCCTCCGGCAGCCGCAGTAGCAGCGATACCAGCGGCAACGGCGCAAGCAGCAATAGTGCGGCTAGCGACAACAGCGGCTCTAATCAGGGGCCCGGCCCCCATGACGTGGATTGGCAGCTCCACGAGGACTTTTGGAATTGGCTTACTGAGAAACTCCCGAACCGCCGCTCCCGCGGAGCCGACCATGCCGCTGGCGATATCTATGATTTCCTCGAGTGGATCCGCGAGACCAACAGACCCCCAATCGTCGACCGGATCGCGCTGCCGTCATTGGACAGCGACGTCCAAGCCTATGCAGACGCCTATGTAGGGCCCGACGCACCGGCGATTCGCGGCTTTCGTAACCGTCTGCTGAATTTGCGAGACATGCTCCGGGATTTCCACCGCGCCGAATTCGAAAACTGGGCCCGAGCGAATGGTGCAATGTTTCAGGGCTTCACAGATCTCGGGCCGTCGTCATCACCACTGGCGCCAAGCCCGCTATCGGATCGCGCGACGATTGCACACCGCTCACAAGCAGGACCGGCAGACCGTGATTTCGGAAGTTGCGTTCTCTTCGGTTGGAGGGGCGGTCTTGCCCCGGACCCGCTGATCGCGGAATTGCGAGAAAACGGCCTCCTGCCGACGCTGTTGCGGCCGCAAAGTGTACTTATCAACGGTGTACGCTATGCTGCCCTATTGTGGCCAGGGCGGGTGCCTGTGACCCCAAACAATCCGGGAGGCGAAAACTTTGTTCTCACCGCTGGATACCGGGAGTTAGGACAGCAATTCCATCCGCGCGTTGAGCGCATGAGTGAAGTCGGGCCACCGGATATCGGCGAGCGAGTTGGCTTTTGCTGGAACCACGGCCCCCGAGTGGCCGATGGCTTCCTGATCAGCATATTGCAGGAGTTCAGACTTCTGCCGAACCAGGCGGCCCCAATGACATGTTTCTACATCCACCGTGAGCCATACACGGCCGAATTGGGCCCAGACGGTCGCATCCTTGTCATCCATCGCCACCAAGCCGGCTAACACATCTTACGAACTCGCGACAACCGATCCCGGTCCGATGCGAGGCTGAAGCACACGCCGCCGCATTCTATGAGAACGAGAAGATCCGCGGCCGCAGCGCGGAGTAGGCTCGCTTCGTGCGTAGCAGAAGAGCCGATCACTCGCCTATCCCTTTCGAGCGCGCCAAGAAATCGATCAGCTGCTGCCTGGGTCTCTTGCTTTCGAAGCCCTAGAAGCCATGGCCTAAGCAGCACGACTTTGCGGAGTCGAGGCAAAAGCTTCTGCGCTTCAGCCATTGATGCTCATTTTCTTGCATTTCTCTAACCGAAGCACGGCTGGCAGCGGCGTTCAACAGCGGACCGTTTCTGTAATCGATGGCATGCCAGTCGTCGAAGCGACCGCCCGGAAACGTCTTCACGTAAAGAGGGCTCATGATCAGGGTCGGCCTTCTCGGTCCCTATTGCCGAACATCTCGAGAAAGACTCTCTCTAGACTGTACTCGAGCCCGAGTTGGCGGTCGAGACGAGATACCGGAAAAGGCAGGCATTCTAGACGGTTTCGACGAAAAGCAGCTTCGCCAGCAGGGGCGACAACTGATGCTGCGAAATGACGGTGGCGATCTTGTTCTTATAGTGGTCCTGACCGACGTTGGCGAATTCGCAACATTTCGCCATCGTGTCCGGCGGAACGACTTTCACTACGGCCGCAAAAAACGGCGGCCCCGACCGAACCCTCCGGATACGCTGCTGATGATGTGCTGTGCCATTGCCCGGCAGGTGTCGACGACGCGAGCGAGCACCATCCCCGTGAAGTACGGCGCGCGGATCCCTCCGCCCTTCGCCGACACGATGGGGACGGGATAGACCTCGTATTTCGCGCCGTGTGTCGTGCAGCCACGGCTCCAAAAACGAACCCGAAATCCACCGAGTGAGTGAATTCGGGGCTCCGGCGGATCGAGTGGCGGTCGTTGAGATGCGGCCATCCGAAAGCGAACACCAGCCCGGCGACCGCGAGCGCCGCGACCGCCGGATGCGGGCTCGCCGCGCGAGGATCACGATATTGGACACGATCGATGTCCAAATGCAGCAGGAAAGCAGAAAGATGTTCACCGGGCCCAGAAACCGAGCGACCGAAATCAAGCTGAAAGGAAGGCCGAAGCTCGCTTCCCCTATCGAGACCAGGTTGGCCATCGAGATGAACGCCAGCGCGCTCTACGCGGCGACTCTCGCTTGCAGGACGGTGCCGATGACTCTCGAGACCGGAAAGAGTTGCGGCAGCCACCGAGTAAAGTATCCCAAACCGCGTTTGAGCGAGATAGATGGCGACGAGGCCCCGGCCAGTCCGATTAAAGGGTCGGACAGCGGGACCAGTTGGCCGTGAAGGCGGACGAACGCGATAAGAAGAAGTGGTGCGGCGCCGCTGATGATGCTCAGAAAACGACCGTACCGTGGCGCGAAGGGCCAACCGCCGGTCGGCAGCAGATTGCGGGAGTCGGTCCTGAGGACGACCGACAGGGCTGCGGCCGAGCATAAGGAGAGCGCTTCTCCGTACCTGATGCAGCTGAAAAGAGCCTCGTTGATCTAGCCGTTCGCCAGGCCCGGAATTAGCAAGCAGAAGGCCAGGGTCGTGAAGGTGAGACTGACCGGCCATATCTTGAAGACCGGCGAGATCGTACCAACGATGGCATCCCACGCATAACGTATTGCGTGGAGATATCGAGAATCGGCGCCAGCGGGGTCCTGAACGAGGGGCGTTCCGGGGTTGCGGTCACACGTGACGTCAATCTGACGAACGGGTAAGGCGTTCGTCCGTTCGACTCTATCCGACACTACGCTTGTGACACCTGTGCTGTCCCCTCGAAGTTCTTTATGAACCGTTTTCAGACCTCGATCAGGCAGCGAGCCGCTGGGTCCGGAGGTCGCAGAATTTCCGGCTTTCCTTGGCGTACTCGGCCAGCAGAGCCTTCGTCCAGAGCGCCATGCCCGCCGCCTTCAGATTCATCCGCTGCAAAACCGCCTTATAGTTCACGGCGCGTTCGCCCCTCCCGATTCCAGCACAAATTCTGTGTTTTCAGAGGACTAAATTGCTTTTGCCGATTTCGGACAAGGTTTACGGATCGTTTTTGTAGGTGGACGCAAAGATCCTCTGCAAATCAGCTACGGAGCAGAACATTACGGTGTGCTCACCACTTATCTTCGCCGCTCGTACTGCCAGGAACGTGCTCCCATTTCACTTCTTTGTAGGTGAACGACCAGTCTTCCATGTTCTGAAAAAAATTGTTCTGCGGGTTGATCGTCAGCGGTACATAGGCCTTTCCTTCGATCAAGGTCGCATTCTTCCAGGTCGTTTTAAAAAAGTTTTGCGGCTGCGGCATGCCACCCGGATCGGCGCGATAGAATTCGCATACCACCTCTTCGAGCAGCTCATTGGTGGCCAGAGCCTGCCAGAGCAATGGCGAAGCGCGATCGAAGAATTTGGTGAAGAGGACCGGTTGGTGATTGCGCGCGCCAGTGGCGACGCCGCTCGTCGCATCGCGCGGGACAATGATCCCGCTGTTGAACGCGACAACAGTGATCTTCCCGTGATCCTTCGAATCGCCCTTGGCGACCTGCCCGATGCTGTCCGGCTTGGACGCATCTTTCGAGATGTCGCCCTGCTTCTTCCCCTTGATTGTGATGTAGGCTTGAAGTGACACTTTCGTCTCCATTGTCTGTCATAGCTCGGCAGGAGCCGGCACGACAGGGCTCGCAATATCTGTGCCAACGTCGCGCGCGCATAGATATTGCGCCTCTTCAAGATTTGACGGTCCAAACAGGATTTGTGAAGATTTCCCGCGGACCAACACCATCAACCGAAATCGTTTACGCAAATGACGACGAACTGTCAGATCCCAACGCCCCCGACTGGCTCAAGTCGACACTCGACATCAAGAAACGCCTGGGTGGCAAGGTCTAGAACAGCCTGGCCTGTCACCCGGTAACCGGTACGATTATCGACGACGGCATGGCCGTGCACCGCATAGACCAGCACCGTGCAATGACCGCGTTGCACCTGCTCTAGGCTGTGCGTGGATAGCCTCAGACGCAATTCTCGTCCGTCTCGAAGGCGGCGCGAGCGAATGCCGTCGGCAGATGGCGACGGTATATTGATCGGCGCCAGCGGGAGGATGGTCGCGCGCGCCGCAGTGGCGAGCGCTTCCAAAAGCGGGTCGATCTCCTGGGTAGCCGGATGCCAGACGATCATAAGGCGTCACGATAGCAATCAAACAGCCCGTCGAACATCTCGAACTCGGAGCCCGCTCGCGTTCTGATGAGATTTGACGTGGGTCTCTGGGAGGTCACCACTGCCTTCATGAGCGGAGTGTGCACTGCTCCGACCACCACCGGCCTATCAATGTCGCCGTTGATGTACCCAACCAGAACATCCGTCTTAGGGCTCAAAGGATAATTCATCCCGGTATTATGCGGGCCCACGTAGGTTTCTAGCTTCCGCACGCAATCGCTGCCATGTCCCACCGGCGCCTCTTCGTCGGGGAACTTGAGCTGCAGCTTGTAGCAGCCCTCGCAGTCGAGCTCGGCTCCCGGCATCGACTGGTCTCCGTCGACGGTGGCGTTGTAGAGCCCGATACCCAGCGGCACAGGCGTCATAACAACTGGACGGTAAGGCACGTCCGATTTGATGCAATGGACCATATTGTAGTAGGCCCTCCCGCCCCCCGGAAACGCACGAAATCCAATCGGAGCCGGGCGGTAAGCCGAGTGATCAGCGGCGATGATCAGATAGCGACCGTTGAAGCGCGGATACCCCTGCAGTTCAAAAATAACTCCAGCGCGTAGCTCGGGCGCGTCACTGCTTGCGATGTACATAGTCTGAGTGGCGCCGATCTGCTCGGCACGGATCTTGGCCAGCCTGGCCGCCTCCGCTTCATCGGCAAAATGCCCGCCGAACCGTTCGGCCTTGCCCAAAAACCCGCTGCCTTGTTCGACCTCTTTACGGCCGGCGACGGCACCAGGAATCGCTTCGTTGTAATCGCGGACAGCGATCGTCTTTGTTGAGAGAATACGGCGCTGCCGGAAGGACAGAATGGCGCTTTCGTTCGTGTCGCGCGGCATCTTAGTTTCGCTTTGGTGCGAATACGTAATGGCCAACCTGCCGCCGAACGTGATCTCCGGGAATGCCAGATTATTGTCACCGAAGACCACGGTCTCGCCGTCGTCTTCTTGCTTGAAAAAATAGAAAATTCCGTTCCGTTCGCAAAGTCGCGAAATGAAACTGAATTCACTTTCATTGTACTTCGCCACATAATTCCGCTTCGGATAGCTTTCGAGAATGTATTCGGCGGGAATCGTGATGCTTGCCTTGCTCAATTCCTGCTTAATGATGTCATCCACGCCCACCGGTTGGCCAGGCCCATAAATGCGGCTTCCGACAGAGAGCTCGGTGACGGCAAGGCGCGGGCGCAGAACGAATTGGAGCACCCGTTCCCTTGGCGTAGGGTCAAGCTCCTCAACGTGCGCACAGATGCCCGAGGCACTCCATTGCCCGCAAGCCGTCTTGACGACCAACTTGGCGCGCTCACCGATCAAAGAGGCGGTATCGGCTTCGCTCGATGTAGTCGCGTAAACAACGTAGCTGAACGGCAGGGAAATGCACTCCGTTCCCTCGAATCCCTGCACATCGAGTTCGACGTCTGGCTTGCGGATGATGTCAAGGGTGATCGTGAGAGTGCTGTCGTTTGTCATCGGTGCACCACGTAGATCGTTTGGATAGCTATCGACGCCGTGCACACATTGGACGACGCCGCGTACAGATAAAGCGAGCCGTGAGCTCCGCAGTTCGATATCTACCTGCTTGTTCGCTCTACGACAGCCGCGTGGCTACTGCTGACCGCAACCGATCAATCCAAGGTGGTCGACCGAGGCGCCGGACGAACTCACGGACCGTCTGGATGCGGTCACGGCGATTGAGCGCAAGGCCTGAAGCGAGCACCCGCCATTGTGCCGGCGAAATGGTTGGCGGCGGCGCAGGTGTCAGATTCTCTTTAAGCGCCTCGTTGGCCGACCGACGCGCATATGGATGCGTGCCGGTCATGGCCAGATAGGCCAATACCGCCAGAGAAAAGACATCATCGCTTTCCGCCGGAGGCTCCCCCATCAGCATCTCGGGCGACGCATAAGCCGGGGTCAGACACGCGATCTGATCGATCTGGGCCGCTGCGTCACTGCGCTGCTGCGGAATGTGGAACATCAGCGCCGTCCCAAAATCCAGAATCTTGGTCTCACCCATCCGTGTCAAGAAGATGTTTCCCGGTTTAAGGTCGCCATGGCCAATTCCGAGACGGTGCATATGGGCGAGCCCTTGCCCTGCCGCTCGGATCATACGAAAGGAATTGTCGGGTGACAGCGGCCGGCCCTGCCGCTGGGTTAGTATCTGCGCCAATGAGCGGCCCTGTAGAAGCTCCATAACGAGGTAATGATATCTGCCGTCGTGATCGGAGTCGTAGATCCGCACCAAATTTGGATGTGCAAGGTCGCGCAAAAGGCGAGCCTCGCGATGCAGCAGCACAATCAATTCCTGGCCCATCGTTGGATGCGGTCGCACAATCTTTACTGCCACTTCGGCATTTGGTTCGCCTACCCAGAGGCCAATCCGATCGATGGCACGATAGACGGTGCTGACGCCGCCTTGCCCAACCACCTCGAGTAGCTCGAAGCGGCCGCCGAGCACGTATCCGAGTGGGGCGACCGGACGATTTGGCGAAATTTCCCCGAAGCTATCAACATCTTTGGCGAGCGCTGTCATAGCCTATCCGGGCAGCGGAACGAACGCAGGACATTTAGGCTGAACGGATTGCTCACACTTGCCGCTCGCAATTCGTAAGCCACAATGGCCTCGTTGGCGTTACCGATCGTGATCGTGAAGCGATCAGAGGATCCTCGCGAGGACAGGCGCGCGGTATCGATGAGCCGAAATAGGGCCCAAGGGCCTGAACGCTCGACCCTGTGAATAGTGCCGTCCAGCGCGGCGAGACTGACGGAGGCCGTGCTTGCATCGGTTCGATTCGGCCATTCGAGATCGTAAGCACGCGGCACTTCGTGGCGATAGATGATTTCCCTGCCATCCATGAGAAAAGTCGCACGCAGCAGGTTGGGGGCAAGAAAGAGCGGCTTGATGCTGAACTTCACGGTCGGGGCCGAGCCCGAGCCGCTAAAGAACGCCTTGCGAATTTCCTGCGCGTGTTGAAATTGAGCCAGCGCCTCTGCACGTATAGGCGCCTCAGCGCCATCAATTGTCGCCAGCGAAAGGCCGGACCGGCGCTCCACGACGAGCGGCGATAGGTAGTTCTGAAAGAACTCGTCTACCACGCCGCCAGGTCGGAAGAAATCGCTGAAGTCCTTGATCGTTACGTCCTCGGTCGCCGTCTCGAAAAATGGATATCGCTCGAAAATGATAGCCTGACAGACGGGTACGACGTCGCGCTTCCAAACCGCATCGACATAATCGTGCGCCTGTTTGAGCAAGACTCTCCATGTCGAGAGCGCTATATCATTCATGACCGCGCGGACCGGCTCTGGGCGGAGCGCCGAGTCGGCGCGCATGGCGCCAAAGGCGTCGTTGTTTGGATCCTTCACGCGCCGCTGAACCAGCTCAAATGCTGCATGGCCCGGATCCGGCGCGTTAGCAATGTTGGTCATCGCTGCATAGAGCCCGCCGAAAAGATCGCGGATTCGATCGAGGCTTGCCGGCTGTCCCTCCGCGTGTACAACCAGTTGGGCCAGAGGCCGAAACTCCTTGGTGACCTGTGTTCCCGGCCAAGGCGCGTCGCGGAGCGCCGGTCCAAATACCGAGGCCGGCGCTGCTTCGGCAGCTGAAGCAACGGAACGCCCAGCACTGGCGAGATCACCGCCAGCCTTATCCGCAGTCTGCTCTCCAGGTTGTGGAAGATTGGTGTTGTCGCGAACCAACGAAATGATCTGCTGTAGCGAGCTTTGCGAACCGGCCAAGCCGCGCACGATCGCCGACCCCCGTTGCATATCGTCGAACTTGACCATATGGATGTTGCTCAGGACATTTCTCCAAATGGCGATATAATCGGCGACGTATCGATCCAGGACATCGAGGACGAGCTGCTGCGTACCCGCCGAATTAAAGCGGCTACCAGCGAGCACCCAGTCGGTGCTTTCCTCTTCTCGAATGATGAGCGGCAGGCGCGGTAGCACGAACTCGAGGAAGCCGTCGCGCGTGAAGATCCCGGGGATCATCGCGACATCGCTCGCGTAAGGCGGCTCGTGCTCGCCAATGGCCGGGAACGCAATGCGCCAAGCACGCGTCTGGGCGATCTCAAGCTGGCCGGACCCTAGCAGACTGAGCAGGTCGATCGGCCGCAGTCGCGTATTCTGCGCAGCTTCGCGTAAAAGGCGTGCATAGACCTGCTCGATAGGGGAGAGCTTTGCCAAGCGCGAGCGTACCGCCGACTCGAATTGCTGGTCGATATTTATGGACTTCGGCAGCAACTCGAGGAGGCGCTCAAAATGCTGATTCAGTTCGACTGATCTCGTCAAATCGAGCGCAAAAACGCGCGCGACTTCATTGTGAGCTGACTGCGCGACTTGACTGCGAACGAAGTGCTCCGGATCGCTCAGCATTAAGTAAGTGCGGAACTCTTCCTTCGCCTGGTGAAGCAAGGCGTCGTTTCCGGCGCGCGACAACGCATCAATGCGAACGGCAAGGCCGCTCGCAAAAACCGGCAGCAGTCTGCCAAGCAGAACGTGGTCGTATGCAGCTTGCGCGGCTGGGGCAAGCACTGGCGTTGCCGAAAGGCCGAGGCCATCGAGCCAGGAAAACCAACTCACATCGCCTGCAACGACACGGAGCCGCCGCGCGGCATTCAGGGTCGGCAAGATGGTGCTCATGTCCGGCGGCTCGTGGATTTCCCGGAGCCGCGCGTCTGTTGCCTGCGCGGCCGACTTGATCTGGGCGACGCGCGCCTCGTTGCGGGTGAAGGCGTGGTACTGCAGCATCAATGCGACCGTTGCCAGCCCGAGCGCCGCGATATAGCCGAGGCCGTGCAGGAGCGCGAGCTTGCGTTCGAGTTTCGAATTGCGGCCAACCAGTCCGTGCTCAGTGAAAATCACGTCAGAGAGCAAGTGGTTGATGAAGAACGCCTTGCCCGGCCCGGCTGGCGAAATGGGCTCCGCGGAACGCAGACCGAAGCTCCGGCTGATCGCGCTGACCATTGGGTCAATCGGTCTCTCCTCCTGTGTGCAGCTGGTGAAGTAGACACCGCGAAGCATCGGGTAGACTTCGAACCGACCGGGCCGGAAAACCTCGCCAAGGAAGCCGGCGACTGCGGTATGGATACCCCAAAACTCTTTCGGGAACGCATACATGGCTGCACGACGGCTGAGATTGCGCTCATCATGCATGCGCAGAGGCAATCTGGCCTCGAGACGGTCGGCGAGCTCCAGGATTGTGCGGCCTACGGCTTCGTTGACGCGAGGGCCTGGCCCATCCAGAGGAAAGGTCTTGCCCCATACCTGCGCACGACCATCGTTGTCGAGATTGTCGAAATATTCAGTGAAGCCCGACACCAGATCGCATTTGGTCACCAGAACGTAAACCGGAATGCGCATGCGAAACGTCTTCAGCAACTCCTGTATCCGCAAGCGAATCGAGGTGACATGCTGTCGGCGCCCGGCCTCGTCCGGCAACAAAAGATCGGATACACTGATCGCAACCAAGATGCCGTTGATCGGCCGTCGGCTCCGATGCCTCGCGAGAAGATGGAGTAGTTCAACCCAAGCCGCGCTATCGACCTTCGGATCCGCATCCTGCGTCGTGTAGCGGCTCGCCGTGTCGATCAAGACCGCTTCTTCGCTGAACCACCAGTCGCAGCCTTGTGTAGGACCTAGGCGTCCGATCGGGCGGGCGCCGAGCCGCTCGAGCGGCGGACACCCGAGGCCGGAGTTGCGCAAGATGGTCGTCTTCCCAGCACGCGGCGGACCAATGATGATGTACCAGGGCAGCTCGAAGAGATGGCTCGGTCGGCGCTTGCTGCCGAGCGCCATATCGCGAAGGACTTCCAGTGCGTCCTCGAAGTGCCTACGGATCAGTTCCACTTCTTGCTGGCTGCGATCGTTGGGGCAGCCGTTGACTGCTTCGCTTTCCATCAGCGACTTGATGAGGCGCCGGTTGGCGCGGCGCGCCAACCAATAACGAGCAAAGCTGACGAGCATGATAGCCAAGAAGAGGCCTGCGACTGTGGCGGCGCGAGCGGTCGGCGAATCGAGAGGTTGTCGACCGAACAGGTCGAGATACGGACCACCGAACCAGACAAGCGCGACGATCATCAATAAGCCGATGAGCGCAATGATGCCTCGAACCGAGAAGAGTGCGGAGAGTTGAGCACCGAACACTTGCGCTTCTCCTTACAGCGGCCGTGATTCGACAATCAAGTCAAGCAATTGCTTGACGGGCGCCAGTTCACTGGAGAGTCGCAGGCGGAAGACGCAGTAGCCGATGAACAGGACAAGGAAGGCTACGGCAAAGACAATCCACAGAGGCACGTAATTACTCGCGCCGATGTCCACGCTTATACCACGCCATTGGCTCGACAATGTAGTGGGCGGCACGGCCGTATATGCTCGCAGCAGGCGCTGAACGTTCGAACGCAGCTCTTCAAGCTTCTCGCGGCCGCCTTCCACTACGCGATATTTGCCTTCGAAACCCATCAGCAAGCAGATATTGATGAGTTTGATGAGCGCGAGATAGTTGGCGGGTTGGCGCTGTGCGAGATCGAGTATTTGGAACACCTTTTCCCCGCCCCAGGTCTCGTTGTGGAACTGGTTGAGCAGGCTATTGTCGGACCAAGTGCTCTCGCTGCCCCATGGCCTTGTCATCACCGCCTCGTCGACCAGTGCGCACATCACGTAACGCGCGGCGCTCACGTCGGAACCCCGCGCCTTGTTCTCGACAGCACGTTCTTCGAAGCGGCGGATTTGCTCAACAATTCCGCGGCGCAGCGTGGCGATATCGGCATTCTCGGCGATTCGGAGGCGTGCAACCACCAAAAGCAGTGGTCCAGCGGCAGCGACCAAGGCGTCTTCGGCCACTTTTGGTTTGAATAGATTTTGCACGACCATTTTGGCGCGATTGGCGGCCAGCACCTCGCCTGGTTCGGATGGAGGCGTTGGCGCAGAAATGAAGGTGTCGGAGGCGAGCATCGGCGGAACCCGAGCGGACGGTTGCTCGCCTACCGTTTTACGAGAAGCGAATGGTCTGCGTCCAATGACTGTGGGTTCATCCATGTGTTTCGGCCTCACGCGCGTTTCGTACGGACGGCCCAGAATTCGAGCTGCAGATCTGAGTAGTCACCGCTGACGTGAATGGCAAAAGCAGCCGAGCGCGGAAGGGTACGCCATAGCTCCACCGACTGGTCGAGCTCGAAATAGACAGCATTCTGGATGTAGGGCATCTCGCGCGGCGCGACGGGGAGCGCGCAAATGGGAACGCCCGGAAGCTGAAGATTGACGAGATCGCGGATCTGTTCGACCGGGCCTATTTTCATTTGCGCCGGAAGCTGCTTGCGCAAGCTCTCGTTCACCACACTGGCGGCAGCGACGAGAACGAAGCGGCAATCTTGGAACAAAGTTCGATCTCCGATTGCGGCGATCCGGATGCCATAACCGCGATCCTGAAGAGGGAGCGATATTGCGGCGCTCTGCATCACGACGGATAAGAGGTTACGCAGGATGCCAACCAGCGGCGTGAAGCTGCTTTCGAGATCTTCATGGCGATAGGCGGGCAGATCTGCTGGTCTGCGGTGGTCGCCGGCAAAGCTCGAAAGCCGTCCTGCGAGGCCGAGCAGCGCGCGAAAGAGGGTTTCAGGATGATGCCCGCGTGTTGCTGCGAAATGGTCGAGAACGGCTTGGGCGCCATTCACAATGGACAACGTGACAAGATCAATTAGTCTCGCACCTTCTGCCGTTGAGCGCGAGGGATCCGCGCGCGCAGCAAGCGCTTCTGCCCGCGTCCGCAACAGCGATCTGACCTCGTTCAAAAGTGCGATTAGCGGTTGAACGGCGTGTATGTCGAGGGCAGGTGGGGTGTAGGTGTCGGACAGCGTGATGGCGCCGGCCGGATCGATATCGCGGATACGACCAATAGGCAGCGCAATCAACTCCGCCTGCTCTTCACCGTCAAAAACAAGATGGGGGGTCAACGCTGCAACAGTGATCTGGACGGAAGGCTTCTCCGGCGCCGTTGCATTCCGAACCTGCAGGAGCTCCTGACCATGGCGACGTTCATCCGCGGAAAAGAGATCGCTGCCTGTGTGCTGGCGCCGAGGCAGGGCGACCTTGATCAGCAGGTTCGCCACCGAGGCCGGAGGCTTTCGTCCAGCAGGAAGCCGGGCCTGGTCCGGCAGGCGCAGTGCTGTGCCGTCTGGCATAATCGCCTCGAGTTCGGTAAGGGCGACTTGTCCGAGCGCAAGAAGGTCGCGATCGAAGACAATCTTTCGGACGCCCCAGCCATGCCCAACCAAGCCGGCGACGCGGCTCTCTAGCAGTTGCTCGATCCAGCGGTCATATTGCTGAAAGTGCTGCGGCCGCACTAACATGCCTTCCGACCAGATCGGTTTGCTTGTCACAGACATGCCTCAGTGGCCTTTTTCTTAGTTCTCTGAAAGGTGCATCATCCCGACGGCATGGCGCGACCGCCACTAGCCGTGATCAGAAGACCTTCCACCAGTTTCGTCTGGCCTCGTCCTTGATGCTGATCGCCTGCGAGGTAAGTTTCACAAAGATCGTGTTGTCGCGCTCAGGGTTGATTTCGGCGGTCGAGCGCCATTGCGCATCTTCACCTACGCGGAAACCGGCAATCACGCCGATATTGCGCGTCTCGCCTGGCGCGTTGCGCTCGAACTCTAGTCTGTCGCCGGGCTTCAGTTCGAGCTCGCGCTTGGCCACAAGATCGGGGCCGAGGCATTTGACGTCATTGTCTAAGAGCTCAAAGAACTCAGCCTGGGCAAAATTGGACGTCGACTTCAGCTCATAGATACGAACGACAATTGGCGACGGCTCACCGCGCGCATTTGGATTGACGAGCTGATCGGCCTCGATCAGGAATTTGATCGGCGTCGTCTTTAGGCTCTTGTCAGTCGAGCAACTGGCCGCTGCGGTTGCGACCAACAATGCACCGCTAACGAGGCACAGCCGCTGAAGTTTGGTCGGCACTCCCGTCATTTCCTCGTTTCATCCCGGCCGCGAACCGAGAGCTGCGCCTCGTAAGTTCGGGTAAACTCTTCAGCGATATAGCTGCGCGCGGTCCTATCAATGTCATTGACCATCGATTGGTGCAGTTCGACAAACCGGTCCCACAGCTTGGCCTTGCTGGTGTGGGTACCGAAAAGCCCCCTGTTGACGCCGTCGCTCTGGATTCGCTGGGGACTCATCTCAATTAGGACATTACTGAGCGCAGCGCGCAGCGCAGCGGTTGCCGCGAGCTCATGGGCCGTGATCTCGCAGAAGGCTTCGCGCACCGACTGCGAAAGCGGCAGGAAAGCATGATGGTTCGCGAGCGCCTCGCGCAGCACGCCACGGCTGCTCTTCATGAGCGTGAATACATTGTTGTTGCGAGCGGGTATCCGCATCGGGTCGAAGTGGAAGTCTTTTCTGGTCATGGCCCATCGCGCCAAGTTTGAATGCAGGCCATGGGCCATTTCGGCGAGCGCGCGGCCGAGCTCTGCGAAGACCTCACTGCGCCGCGCCATCGGCACGACGCCTCTGAGGCCGAGCGCGCTCCAAAATTCCTGCAGTTCGTCTTCGCCGGGCGGCTGTGCCTCGGGGAGGACTGCAATCGCTGTCGGGCCGCAGCCTTTCGGAGCGGCAGGGCGCTTCTTGACCGCCAATCGATCAAGCTCGCGCTCTTCAGATCGCGGCGCGAATGCGGCAGTCACGCGCGCCCGGAGACCGTTGGCCGGGGCGGAGGCAAGCGGCTTGCGCACTAGCTGAAGCAAAGCATCTGTTGGATCGGGTTTCGGCGCCTGCGGCAGCCGAGGCGGCGCTTGGCTCGAGCCCTCTCCCGTCACCAAATCGCAAAGGTCGAGGTCATCCGGAATGAGGGGCGCGGTCTTTCCACTCGCGAGTCGAGGATGGCCATCCGAGCGGGCTGATGGCGGCGGACGCCACGGCTCGACAAGTGGGTCGGCCGACGGCAACGGCGATGAAGGGGGGGTGCCCAAGAGCTCATGCGAGGATGGCATCTCGATTGCGGGCTCGCCCGCTACTGGCGCCCTTCGAGGAATATCCCGCAAATTGGACTCGATAGAGCCTGCGTGCTTGCCGCATGCCTCATGTTCAAGTTGATTCAAAAGATCGCTTGCTTGGGGCGAAACATCGGCCTTCCGGTCACCTTCGGCAGACGAATAAGACGATAGCTTGGGTTCCCCAATCGCCACCAACGGATCGAGTTGAAGATTTCCACCCAGCGCTCCGGCAGCCATAAGGGGAGCATCGGGGGATCCGCGGGCGAGTGAAGGCGATGAGACGGCCAGCGGTGCACCGCCGAGCCGCATGGCATTTGAGCCGGTCAACCCAGCGCCTTGACGTTTCTCGGAAGGATCGTCCTCGATGCTTACAGAGATGATGTAACTCGCCATATATAACGTGTCGCCGTCGGCCAGTAGTGCGGCATTTCCGTTCCCCAACGGCGCCTCGACGGTATTCACGTACAAGCCATTGGTGCTGGTGTCGGTAATCGTGAAGCCGCGGCCGTTGAATGCGATCAGGGCATGGCGAGCTGAGAGCGTCCTGGCTTTATCTGGGAGCTGCCAGTTGCAGCTAACCCCGCGTCCAACCGAGCCCCCTTCCGGTCCGAACCTCTTGCTTGCGTTATCGCTCAAAGGTTCAGCGTTCTCTCCAAGGACTGCGAGTATGAGCTGCATCCGACGCCTTCCTCTTGCTTAGCAGCACGTGTCCGAGCCGCCGATGAGAGTGCATGACTGCCTTCTTCGCAACGGAGGCCGATCAGCTGACTGCGGTGCCGCAAATAGAGGATGTTCTTGTGGCCTCTCACCTGTGGTGGAGGATGCGCTCAGTTTTTGCATCTGAACGACACACGCGTTCAAGGCAAGGAGATTATCAGTGCTCGTTCGCATATGCATGCACCCGGCCTTCCCTCGAAGTTGCTGCCTCTCAATGGCAAGCGAACAGCAAGCGCCGTGCCAATTGTACCTGGTTCGTTAAGCTACTCATCAGCCCTCGAAAACTTCGGCTCGGCACTTGACGAGGAGTGTTTTGAACGTGACAGAGGCGTGCGGCTGTTCGACAGCGGACAAGCGTCAACTCCGCCCCGGCCCGGACATCCGTGGTTTACGCCGGTGGGCGTGATCGATACATGCTGAGCCCCGGCGACGGCCAGGTCGGCCTGCGCTGGATGCTCGTGGTCCGACGCATTGGGTTCAGCACCTTCATCAAAGATGTAATCGTTGTCACCCTCTCCTCAATAGATCCTGTCGATCATATGAACCTTCGATGACAATCAAAACAGAACTGCGCTCCCTATCGCCTTGGGTGGATCGATCAATGTCGTCCAGCCCAATTCTCCTTCGCCGAGAGCCCATTCCGGCGCCTCCCCGGGCGCCAGTTCTAACCTCAGATCCCAAGCGAGCGGCTCGCGCAAGATGAGGTTGATGAGACGGCAAAGGATGGCGTGGGCCTCGCGTCCGGGCAATAGCGATCGAAACTGCTGCTGGTTGAGCGGCCCGAGGCAAAGCCGGAATTGGCCCACCACATCCGGCATGGTTTCGCCAATAAGGCTGTCGACGCCAAGCGCAAGACCTGGCCGGCCGAGGCGCCACTGGCCCTCTGGTGGAATCTCGATTTCGCGCCAAATGAATTCCTCAACCTGGGCCGGAATATCCAGATGGCCGGAAATGACGTCGGCGAGCAGGCGTGCCGAGCGGCTGCACAATGCGAGGACACCGGAATGAGGCAGCAGCCGCGCTCGCCATTCTCGTTCGTCGGCGGTGTTGTCCGCAGGCATGAGTCCAAAGAGCGCACCAACGAGTACCGAGATAGCGTCGGTTGCCCCCTCCTCGAACCGCAAATGGTGGCGATAATAACGCCATATCCGCAGCAAGAGGCTAATCAGCCGGTGATTGAAAAAATCGAGAAAATCGCCGAGCGCTCCCATGCCGTCCGAGTGCATCACGCGCTCGGTATAGAAAGGGGGCAGCGGCGATGAGGGGCCGTGCAACCCGAGGAGATTGACGTATACCTCTAGCCGCGCGCTGACGGCTTTGACCTGTCTGATGTCCGCGATCTCCTCGGCAGGAAAGCCGAGCATCGGCGCCGCACGAAAGCGAACCGCTTCGCGCTCGGGATTAAGAGTAGACCCGATTGGGGGAGCGTCACTGAAGTGCCTTTCGAGAAGCTCGGCAAGCGAGAAAAACCCGCAAGCGGCAAGCTCATCGAGATCGTCGGATTCGCTCAAAACGGTGTGATGGATCCGCTTCTCGGTGACCATGTGTAATGCGCATTGCTTTCCGTGCCGCGGACCGAAAAGCGGTGGAGCATGTTGATGCCGGCGAAACTCGCGAACAGGGCGTCGAGCACCGAACCCAACAGGAACAATTCGCCCTCGCCGCCGATCTTGCTGTCGACCACCGCCAACTCGAGCTTGCGCATCCGGATGGGCGCGCCTCGCACCACGTGATCGGTATCGCAGGTTGTCAAATGATCGAGGCCTTCCAGCAGTAACTGGAGCCGACGGCGCGCTTGAACGTCATAGACCGCGCGGAAATCGTAGCTCGCAATAACGGTCCGCAGCGTGTCGATATTGGCGACGGCGCCGTAATTGCGCGCCAGGTTGGCCGTTAGCCGGCGCAACAGGCCGTCGTTGAGCGGCGGCGGCACCTCTGTTGAGACCGATGTGATGTTGGTGAAAGTGACGGAACGAGGCGTGTCGGAGGTTGGCAGATCCACTGCACCTACCGCCAGCCGGTCGGCGATCGGTCCGTTGGAGCAGGTCAGTTGCAGGGAGACGACGTCGATCGGCGGATGCTTTCTGATGTCGAGCCGGTCAACGAAGCTCACGTAGTGATCGACGCCGCGGCCGACCACTGCCGGGCGGATACGCTGGCGAAAGTAGGCGCGGTTGCGCTCGGCGCCGGGCAGGTCGTGGCGCAACAGCTCGAATGGCTCAAACTCGATGCGTTCGGGGCGGCCTTGCGCATAGCCGGTAGCACGATCGACGGAACGAATGCTGAAATTCTGCGCGGCCAGCACGCGGTATTCGGTTTTCGTCCGCTCGAGGCGGATCGGCGAGGCCTCGTGACTGAAGACGTTGATGGCTGGCGTGCAATTCAAGCGGATCTGGTCCGGGCCCACGCGCAATTGCGCAGGGAATGGACGCTGAAACTCAAGGCTGAGCCTGCACTCCGTCTCCGTCTGGGCCCCGACCGGCTGCAGGCCAGATAGTTCGACGTAGAGAAATTTAGACGGAAAACTCAGATACTCCTGAATAACACGGAATCCTGAGAAGGCGTTGCGCGGCCAGGGTAAAACCGCCTCATTGTCGCCAAATCCGATTGGCGCGATCTGTGCCGGCCCGATGACGGCGACCTCTCGATCGGCCACGCTAACCGTCAGCTGGGTGAGGTAACGGCACAGCCAGGTCAACAGACATCGACCGACTTGCGGCTCTCGTTCGGTCGAGAAGAAGAGGCGGAGCCGTCCAACCCGAAGACATGACAGATTTTGCCGCGCGGTTACTCTGATCCCCAAGTTTAGCCGAGCCGAACTCGTCCGGTTTTCGAGCCGGACGTCGCTTATTTCTAGCGGCAGCACCTCAAGCGGATAGCAGGTGACAAACGCGCAAGTCGTTCCCTCAATTGGACGCGAGCGGACGCTCGTGCCGGCCGGCACGATCACGCTCGGGGCGCTCGCCGTCGTCGCCAGAGCAAAGGCCAAGGTCGTGATGGGCGGAAGGGGTTGAAGATATTGCGGCCACACCATCCGCAGGAGACCATGGACGAATTCGGGAAACTCGTCGTCGAGCTTCTGCCGCAGCCGCGCGACAAGAAAGGCGAATCCTTCCAAGAGCCGCTCCACGTCGGGATCAGTGGCGTCGCGCCCCAGAAAGGGCGCGAGCTGCGGATTGGCCTGTGCGAACTCCCGGCCGAGCTCACGCAAATAAGTCAATTCATCCTCATAATAGGGGTTAAGGGCCACCGCTTCAGCCCCGCACCCGGACGCGCTTGTCGTCGCCCAAGATCGTATCGAACGAGACACGCTCAAGTTCGTCGCTGCAGTTCAGTATTGCGTTTATGTGGAACGTCAGCTGCAGTGGGTTGTCCGGATCGCTATGGAAGCGGATCGAAACATTCGTGAGCCGCGGCTCAAACATCTCGATCTGCTGCTTGAGCGAATGTGCGACCGCACGCACCGCCTCAGTGCCTTGTACGATTGCGTCATTGAGGTCGGGCATGCCGAAGTCGGGCCGCGTCTCACAGCAGCCCTGGCGAGAGTTGAAGATGCGGCGGAGGTTTTCCAAAACACTCGCCTGGAAAAGGTCGAACGAACGCTGTTTCTGCAACGAGACCACGGTCGCCCTGGCTCCTTCCAAGCGCTCCATAAGGCTTCGATCGAACATCACCTCGCCGCGCCTCTATTGCTTGTCGAGCTTACCCTTCAGCGTCAAAGCAAATTCCGCGCCCATGTACTTCAAGTGTGGGACAACGGCTATGCCGACACGATACCAGCCCGGTTCACCTTCGACGTCCTCGACATCGATCTGCGCCTTGCGCAGGGGCCTGCGCGAGCGTACGTCTGCCGACGGGTTCTCCTGATCAGCGACATACTGGCGGATCCAGTTGTTGAGTTCGCTTTGTAGCTCTCCGCTGCTCTTCCAGGAGCCGATATTCTCGCGCTGCAGCACCTTTATGTAGTGCGCGAAACGGTTGATCATGAACATGTAAGGCAACTGCGTCCCGAGCTTATAGTTGAGCTCGGCGGTCTTGCCTTCTTGGGTGTTGCCAAAATACTTCGGTTTCTGCAGAGAATTTGCGGAGAAGAAAGCCGCGTTATCGGAGCCCTTGCGCATGGTCAGCGCGATGAATCCTTGTTCTGCGAGCTCGAACTCGCGCCGGTCCGAGATGAGAACCTCCGTCGGGACCTTACTCTGCAACTGCCCCATGGACTCGTAGGTGTGCAGGTTCAGGTTCTCGACCGCTCCGCCCGACTGCGGGCCGATGATGTTCGGACACCACCTATACTTGGCGAAGCTTTCCGTCAGGCGCGTTGCGAAGGCAAACGCGGCGTTGCCCCACAGATAGTTCTCGGTCTCGCCGTCAGACGCTTCCTGATAATTGAACGTCTTCACCGGAAGGGTCTGCGGCCCGTAGGGCAAACGGAGCAGAAAACGCGGTAGTGTCAGGCCGAAATAGCGGGCGTCCTCGCTTTCGCGGAACGAGTTCCACTTGGCGTATTTTGGCCCTTCGAAGATCGATTGCAGGTCCTTGAGAGCAGCGACTTCCTCATGCTTTTCGACGCCGAATATTTCCGGCGCAGCCGCACCGATTGTTGGCGCATGCGCCATGGCGCTCAGCGCGCTCATGTACCGCATAAGCTTAACGTCTTGGCTTGAATTGCTAAACTCGTAGGCGGCGATTAAGGCCGCGACCGGCTGGCCACCGAACTGCCCGAACTCGGCGGTGTAAACGTGCTTATATAGACCCGACTTGACGATTTCCGGACTGTCCTCGAAATCGGTGAGCAGCTCATCCTTGCTGACGCTGAGAATTTCCAGCTTGATGTTCTGACGAAAATCGGTGCGGTCGACCATGAACTTGAGCCCGCGCCAGGCCGACTCGAGCTTTTGAAATTCATCGGTGTGCAGCACTGCATCTAGCTGAGCCGAGATCTTGCGATCGATCTCCGCGATCATCTGGTCGATGATTGCATTGTTGACCGTCTCATCGGAACGCCCCGGTTTGATCAGCTCGGTGATGAAAGCCGCGACACCTCGGCGGGCAAGCTCATAGCTTTCGTCGCGCGGGGTGATGTTGGTTTCGACGAGAACCTGATCCAGTAGCGAAAACTCAGTCGAGGTGATGACTTCGGCCGGTCGCTCCGCGATTACGTCAGTCATATCCCCTTCGCTCCTTAAAAAAGCTGTTGACCCATTCACTCGGACTCGCTGGTGAGCTCTCTCAATAGCCGCGGCCGCGCTCCTTGGTCTTCGAGCAGCTTCTGGATGGCATTGCGGAAGTTTGGCACGTTACCGAGGGGGCTCTTCAGAGAGATCAGGGCTGCGCGCAATTCGGTCAACGCGCGTAGTTCCGAGATTTGTCGAGCGACACGCTCGGGCTCGAAGTCCTTCAAGCTCTCGAACTTCAGCGATACGGGTAAATTGCCGGCCTCAGGCTGATCGTTGAGCTTATTCTCGGCGGAGATGTCGAGGCTCAGTTCCTGGCTCTTGACGACCTCATCAAAATTGTCCTTATTGATATTGACAATCTGGCGCTTCTCAACAGGCCTATCATCGGCGCGTCCCGTAAAGTTGCCCAAGACCATCAGCTTGAGCGGCAACTCGATCTCCTCCTTGAGATTGCCAGTTGCCGGCTTGAAGCGGATATTGATGCGCTCCTTCGGAGCAACCGAGCTTTCCTGTGCCATATAAGCTCCTGTTAAGCTTTTTGTGTTTGACGAAATCAGCTGCGGCCAAGCTGGCTCGCACGCGCGATGTCGATGCGAGCGACGCGCGTTCGGATCTGTTCCAGCGCCAGCCGACGGCGGGGCTCATCAATCATCTGTTGCGAGTCGGAATGGGTCATGGCGCGGAAGCGCAGTTCGGCGGCATCTAACGCCAGCGCGGGCTCCCAGCTTTCCAGCTTGCGTTCGGCGACCACGCCTTCCATGTGCTCCAGCAGCGGTACGGCCGCTGTGAGAAAGCCGTTCTCGATACAGAAACGAGCTTGCGCAAGCTGGCCGACGAAGCGGGCACGTTCGCTGCTGCGGCCATCTAGCGCGCGCGACAGCTTCTGGAGCGCCGCTTGCGGCTGCCCGCTGCGGATCAGCCTATCTGCCTCCGCGACAGCCTCGTCGGCAGGATCAGGCCTGTTCGACGCCTTTGCCTCACCGACGGCGACCCAAACACGCGTTTCATCGTCCGCGAACGGCCTGCCATCGTTGAATTGACAATCCCAGATTCCTGGGAACCGTGTGGCCAGCATGGCCAGAGACGCTCGCACCATCACGGCCGCCGAAACAAATGACGGTCCCTTTTGCTCGAGCGCCTTCGCGGCATGCCGGTGAGCATCGAGCCAGAAGGGTCCGGTCCAGGTGATGTCTTCGACCAAGTCCACAACATCGGCGTGTTGCCCGGCCTCAACCTTTGCCTCCAACTCGACAATATTGTCGGTCGGCGAAAATACGTTGCTACGGCCACCCATGTCAGGCGGCAGCGCGTCAAAGCGCATCCACGAGCCAACGCGATTAAGGAGATATGCCCCCGGATTCGTCGGCGAGCTGGCGCGAAGGGTGACCGCGGCATGCCGCAGCATATCCGGCAATCGCTCCGCCAAGCCGGTCCAATCGGCATTGCTAGCAACCAGTGCGGCTATCCCGGATCCGGCTGATCGAGTAGCCTCAGCGGGCGGAGCAGACTGCACCGGTGCCGCTATTGCTTGCTCGATACCAACCGAGTCAACCGCACATTCGGCCGCGACGCCGATCGCAGGCTTGGCTTCTTCGTAATGCGATTGCAGCGCGCTGAACAGATTACGCAAAGCGAGCTGCTCGCCGACCAGCTTCTCGCTCAACCTGCGGTCGATATCATCAAGCGCATCGCAGGCCGCGAGCACCGCCTGACGATCGCCTTCAGTGGGAGCATTCTCGACCAGGGAAGCGTTAACGCGACCCACGAGCCAATCGAGCGCTCCGACCCGAGCACGTTGGCGCTTCGGCGGCGGAAACAGGCCATCCCAATGCGATTCCACCATGCCGCGGAGGATGCCTAGACCGACGGCAAGGCCGTGATATCCCTCCGCGCGAAACAGACCATAAGAGGCCCAACAGGCGACCAGAATGTCTTTTGACCGCTTCGACAGGATATCGAGCGACAGCGCAGTGACTTTCCGCCAATCAACCGCAGCTTGTCCATTCGCGTCCATACGCCGGACCTCGGATTCGAGCTGCTCGAATTCCGCCGTATCACGGATGTCAGTCCCGGCGGACACAGGGCCCGGCACAGGCGCAGCACCGCAAAGCGCGCGCGCATCGGTGCCGGCATGCATCCGCTTCCCGGCGTCAATCACAGTGACAAGATCGTGCAGGGATGCGCTTGGAGACGGAAAGCACCATCGAGCCAGTCGAATACGCGCCCGCCGCTGACGGTCAATTGAGAAGCCATAATCCGGTGAGCCATCTTGGCGCCTCCTCAAGGAAAGTGTCGCTCGCCGCCGCCCGCACCACCTGGACGGCGTGCAAGTCACGGGGTTTCGAGGTCACGTACATCTCCCTTTCAAGGCGCGTGCCAACTGCGAGATCTTGCGTTCTAACGGCTATTTATCAGGCCACGTACTGCGGCTAACGGAAAATGTTGCAAATCCGACAGCCCGTATGCAAATTCGAGCCGCTGCCCGGGTCTCTTCAAAGCGCGGATCGGTCTCACCAAAAACCCGCCGGGGTCGTCGATCACAGTGACCAAAATCGTGCATCGACACGCATTGAAATGTGCAGCGGCGTTGAAGCAATCGAATACGCACTACCCCGCAGGCGGTGACCTGAGAGGCGGCAATCTGGTGAACCATCCGTGCGCCTCCTCAACAAGCCGATGCTAGGTGACATCTCCCCTTCAAGGCGCGTGCCAATTGCGAGGTCTTGCGTTCTAACGGCTATTATCAGGCCACGTGCTGCGGCTAACGGAAACATGTTGCAAATCCGACAGCCGGTATGCAAATTTGAGCCGCGGCCCACCGAACCGCCACTGTCGTTTCCATCTTAAGAAACTCTTCGCGACTTGCAGCCAATTTTTGGTTCAGGCGAGCACAAGCTCTGCTTTCACTGGCTGCGGCTTCGGACGGGCGCGTCTCAGCCGACGCATTGAACAGCGATCTGCGAGTTCGTCGCTGAGTTCAACTCTCAGATCGGAGTCGGCGTGAGCCTCGAGATCGCGCATCCCGATCAATTGTGCCCTCACGCCAACATGAGGATCGAGATCCTGCACAAGAGCGCCGGGTCGCAAGCCCCGCCCGCTCTGAAGTACCCCATCGCCACACCAGGATCCCAAACAGATGCGAGCTCGGATCCACGATGAATGGACGCTGGCGCGTATCAAACGAGAGGCCGCCAAGGTCCGCCCTGCCACGATCGCTCTCTCGAGGCAATCGTGACAGCCAAGCCTTACAAGAGCGGTGGCGTATGTGCGGCAATCGACGCCACACCAGCTTGGGCAGGCGCTGTGGGAACGCAATCGCGCGAAGTAGACCGATTTCAACGAGCTTTGCCTGCAACGGCCGTGCGGGGCTCGCGGGGCGGGAAGAGATCGAGCTGCCCAGCGTTAAACTCCCTGAGGACAAGCGTTTTTGTCTTCGAATGGACCGTTCACCGCGCCGGCCTTTCGAAAGGACCATGCATGACGCCGATGCCGACCGAATGGAATCAGGATTGATCGCCCTCGCGATTGAAGGGCCGCGTCACAGCTCGAGACCGCGATCCCTGAGCACCTGGCGCATCAGCTCGCCTTTGATCTCGCGGGCGATCTCCTCGCTCACCTGGGCTCCCAACCGTACCGCCGCATCTTCGTGGCCGGTTAGATGCTCATCCGCGAGCCGTCGCTGGAGCCGGCCCTCGAATTCCCCGCCCATCGCCTCGAGGAGCCGTTCCTCCATGGCGGCATGAGCGTCGGGAACGATACGCCTCACCACGGTTTCCCAGGGTGACCACTGGGTGGCCACATAGCTTTCGAACTCCCGCTCCTCGTTGGCCCGCACCGACGCCGCGGCCTGTTCGAGGTCCTTCGGGGTGACGCGCGAGACGTGCAAGAACCTCATCTTCGGGGCGATGTACTCCTCCAGCCCGAGCTGCTCGCGCAGCTGAACCTGATAGGCGAGATAGACCTCGATTTCGTCAAAGGCCTCGCCATACGCGGAACGGAGCGAGGTGACCTTCTCGCGGGCGATCTTGTCGAGTTCGGCCAATCGGAACTGCGCGCGAGCGTGTTTTAGGAGTTCGTCTAGCCTCTGGTCATAGACCCCGTCCTCCACATCGGTGTTCACGCGTGCGGTCCGCATGAGATTCCAGGTCCAAATGACGCGATCCTCGCAGGTCGCACTCGCGTCGAGGGCAAGTTGGAAGTACTGCTCGCGCAAGCGCGGCCTCGTCGCTGCCTGACGCAGATCCTCGGCCACTTCCTCCCGCAACGCTGCATTGCCACGAAAGCTTACCGTCTGCCGCAGTCTGTCGAGGAAGCCTGCGAATTGCTGGGCACCCGCCTCTTCGGCAACCCTCTGCCAGGCGTCCACGATCTCCCGCTCGCCGAGGACCCAATCCGCCACCACCGCGTGCAATGGAGCCGACTGACTTGGCCCCGCTCGCAAGGGGACCTGTAGTGGGGCATTCATAGCTGCCATCCGATTCCTTCGCACCGCCTCAGGCACCAGGTGTTCGTCGACATAAAAGCGGTGCCCGGCGCCAATGAGCGTTAGCAGGCGATCGGGCACACTGGTCAGCTGGTTGCGGCGAGCCTCGAGCTCGGTAAGCCCTGCAGGGAGGGTCTCAGGCAGGCTGGTCAGCAGGTTGTCGGCGACGTTGATACCAACAAGCCGTGCCGGCAGGGGCGCTGGCAGTCTGGTCAACTCGTTATCAGTGGCGTAAAGCCACTGGAGCTGTGGCGGCAGGATCTCTGGAAGACTGGCCAGCCGGTTGCGGCTGACGAAGAGCAAGCGGAGCGTGGCCGGAAGGAAGGCGGGCAGGCTGGTCAGCTGATTATTGCTGAGGTCGAGCCAGTCGAGTTGGAGCGGGAGAGTCGCTGGCACACTGATCAGCCGGTTGCGGCTTGCGATGATTCTCCGGAGCCCGGCCGGGAGGCGCTCGGGCAGGCTGGTCAGCTCGTTGGACTGGACATTGAGGTCCCTAAGCCCCGCCGGAAGGGCTTCGGGCAGGCTGGTTAGCTGGTTCCGATGCGCATCGAGGATCCGGAGCGCGTCCGGAAGGATGGCGGGAAGGCCTGTCATCCAATTGACCTGACACCTGAGCTCACGCAGCTCCGGTGGAAGGACGGGGGGCAAGGCTGTAAGGGATAGGTTTCGCAGATTCAGCGGTAAATCGACGTCGCCGTTCGCTTGCCAAGCCCTGGTTCGTCTTACGGCCTCTACCCGGTCTTCGCCCCGCCCCTCCTCGCGAACCCACGCGTTCAGTATCTGGTCTCGCGACGGCTCTCTGGGGGCCGGCGCCTCGAGATCGGTTGGATTGCCACCAGCAGACGGCTGCGCCCCCGTTAAGCATTGCACACACTGCCCCACGGCCCCCATGAGACCGCATAGGCAACCTTGCCGGCGGCCCCGTTCGGAGGAACGGCCGGTGCCGCGCTGGCTTTCTCCTGTGTTCCTCAACGCCAACTCTCCGGCAGTCTAAGGGGAGTGCGCCGCGAGGGCGCATCTCGGAGCCGTACTTATCACCGCGGATGGTGATCACCGGCAAATGATGAAGGTTTGAGATCAACGACCGCGATTGCTAGAATTGGGCCGCCGAACACGCCTCCTCATTTGCAGTCGTGGCCTGATGCGGTACGCCCGCACGAAATCCGGGTCCCTTCAAAGCGCGGATCGGTCTCACCAAAACCCGCCGGCGTCGTCGATCACAGTGACCAAAATCGTGCATGGACACGCATTGAAATGTGCCAGAGGCGTTGGAGTAATGGAATACGCACTAACCCGCAGGCGGTGACCTGAGAAGCAGCAATCTGGTGAACCATCTGTGCGCCTCCTCAACGAACCGATGCTGGGTGACATCTCCCTTCAAGTCACGTGCCAACTGCGAGATGTTGAGTTGTGAGTGGCCATCTACCAGCCGACGTGTCGCCGTTCCGGCAACATGTCGCAAATCGGACAATCGGCAATAGTGACGGATGGCCAGCATTTTTTGACCCGCAGAATCATCGCGGCCGATGAATTTGAAGGTTGGCCCAGCCGCATTGCGCGCCTCATACCCTGCCGAAAACCTGAACGGCGCGATGTGAGTCTCAGAGAAATTCGAAACACCTAAGGTTCGCAGTTTCATTGCTCGGCACGATATCTCTTACGTGCTCCGCTCCGGCTCAGCCAGCGCGCTGTTGCGCCATGTCATAAGTGTGAAATATGTGACATAGGGAGGCTGACGAATGCGAGGCCATTCACCGCCGCGTAGAGGTGGCCGTGGATTAGGAGCACGGTAGCAGGGTTGGATTTCACTCGGCAGGCGGTTTCGTCGAGTTGGTTTTTCATTTACATGCGGCGGAGCCTCTAGCTGGCGCCGTCCAAGTCGGGCGTCGATCAGATACGACCGCCGGTCCGAGCTCCCGCAGCTCCTGCCCGGGATCCGGCCGGCGGGCCTGCTGTACCCTCCCGCTGAGTGAGGTGATGGCCCAGAGGACGGGCTAATCCTGAACCAAAGGGCTTTTTGCGGGCAAGGAGGCCCCGCTCCTAGATCGGTACAAAACTCTCGGGTTGAAGGCACGTGCCGGGGTCTGACCACTTTCGAATACTCTCAAGCGCAGACAAGAACTCAGATTGGAGCTGCTGCCGGCACGGCTGTTGCTAGTGAAATTCAGCTCGCCAGAGTGATGGGTGAGTGCATTTTCGCCCACTCGGAGATGTACATGAGAGGCACCGACGGACGCGGCAAGTCGCAGATTTCGGAAGCTAGAGCCGACCATACTGAACGCACAGAACAGGTTAGCCCTGACTTGGCCCCTGCTCCTGGAGAAAGCAGCCAACGGCTCGGTTCTACCGCGAAGCGGAAGCGCGCTGAGTGGCAAGACTTGGGGGCTTCCTCATCGCGGATCGTGAGCGTCGGATCAAGTCGGGGAGGAACTGCATCTCGTTCTGGCGACGAGTTCGCCGTACAGCCCAACCAATCAGTGTCCGGCGCGGGCGGCAAACCTGCGGCTGATCGCGCTCACGACGTTCCCGATCCACCAGCTCCAGTCGTGAGAAGCGCTGCGACTCGCCGCAGCCCCGGGATCGGTGTCCATCCCGACGATAAGCAACCCCTCAATGAGATCCTCCGTGCGTTTACGAATAAAGCCAAGACCCCCGCCCCGGGTCAGATCACGTGGCGAACCGCCGTTTCTATTGCGGGCGATGTTCGCGGCTTCTCTCGCTGGCTCTCTGAGAAAAACAAGGAGGGAATTGCTGCTCGCCTTAACGATCGATCGCTGGACGGCGATGCCGAGCTTTACATCACAGAAGGTCCAGGCAAACGCATCAAGAACCGCAGCGTCAGTAATGCGCTTGAGTATATCCGGAAGTTCAAGGCCGGGGGCAGCGTGCTGCAGAGAACACGCCATTACTACCTAGCCCCTTATCCAGAGGACGGGGCCCTGATCAATGGAGCAGCCCAGGCGGCTCTGGCGGCCATTGCAAGCGGGACTCCCTGGAAGAACTTCTACACGCCGAAGAATGTCTATAGGGCCACTACCACCCTTCGCAAATTCAGTGAATGGCTTGAAAGACGGCACAAGAGCGCCATAGCCGGCCGCCTCAGCGAGGAGTCGCTGAAGGAAGACGCCAACGAGTTCAGACGTCAGAACCCCTCCTACTCCCCCGTCGGGTTGGACATGCTTTGGACGTACCAGAAGCTGCAGGCATCTTCTGCGGCGGCAGTCCTGGTCGCGGAAGATTTGGAGCTGCCGGAACGTGATATCGAAAGAGACGGGGCGCAGCCGGCGGTCGGGCAAGGCACTCCGCAGCAGAGCTCGCCGCCACGATCACAGACACCCCTCTACTACATACCGTGGGAATTACCATCTTCGGAATTACCATCTTCGACCTTGCCGGACGGCCCGGAGCCATCGAGCGCCGCACCAGGAGCTGCGCAGCCTAACTCACTGCCGCCGCCAGAGGCGCCACAGACGCCACTTTTCCAAATTCCTTGGTGGGATTGCGAATCACCAGTTTCGACTTCGCCGCGCGGCCCAGGGCCATCGCGTGTCGAACAAGGCGCCCCGCAGCGGAACTCGCCGCCACCTCCAGATTCTCCGCTCTACCCCATCCTTTTTGGTTGGCAAGTGCCATCTTGGCCGCCCTCGAGCGTCATCCCGCAATCGCCGGCAGCCGCGCCTGCAGAGTCATCGAGTTTCGGCGTTTGGCGACCTACCGCTGAGCTCGGAGATTACGTTGGCCCTAACTGGCACCCTGGCCGCCAGCCTGCCCCGGAAAGGCTTTTAGGCGAGCTGAACAGACGCGGCCTCCACCCGAGGCCGTTCCAATCGACAGATATTCGCATCTATGATCGGCCGTACACGGTGCAGGTGGAGTCAGGAGGAAGGCACCCGACCCCCAACAATCCGCGAGGCGAGAACATTGTTCTCATTCCCCGGACTTAAACGGCCGCCGAAGAACGGGTTTCTAAGCGCCAAAAGGGCCTGCTCATTTGCGCCAAGCAAATCACGGGCAAGGCGCAAATTCAGAAAACGAAGCTTGTACGATTAAGATCCAAGCTGTTGGAAGCGGAAGTCGTCCAAATTGGAGTAAAAGCGCGTAGCGCCACCATCCAGGCGGACCCACAACGCCTTTACCCGCGCCGCGCGCTCTCAACCCGGTTTGCCAGGCCAACGACGAGCTCGATTGGAGCATCGACTACCGCGAATGCATACGTCCTTTGAATTTCCGTCGGCAACGAGCGAACATGTTGTAACGGTTAGTTAGGTCCCAGCTGCGACAATTACGCTAATATCGGCGTGCGAATACTTGCGGCCAAGTCAACTACCAACGCTATCAATTGGTCTCGACGACAGAAGTATGCAACGTATCAGTTAATGGGCGTCTGGCCTCATGGTCACCTGCAAAACGTTGGCATGGAATATCAATCGCAATCTGTACTCGCCGAGGCCGTATCCCTGACCCACAAGATCAGTTCGCTTTCGTGCGCTCGAGAGCTATGGCGGAAACTGGGTGATGACGGGTAGAGAGGCGGCGTATCGAGGCGGGTGTCCAGCCTGCCAGAACCTCTCAAGGAGAGCGATACGCCATGACCGAGACTACCAACGTTCTTGCTTTTCGTCAGCCCTCCACGGTTGACGATCCACTGACCGATATCCTGCGCGCTGGGGCGCGGGAGCTGCTTGCCAGGGCGGTCGAGATCGAGGTCGATACGTTTCTGGCGAGCACGTCCGAGCTGACACTGCCCGACGGCCGGGCCCGGCTGGTGCGGCACGGCTATGGACCGGCGCGGCAAATTCAGACCGGCATCGGCCCGGTGGAGGTCGCCCGGCCGAAGGTTCGGGACCGCGGCGCCTGCGGGACCAATCGGATCCGCTTTAGCTCGGCGATCCTGCCGCTGTGGGCGCGGCGCACCAAGAGCCTGGATGCCCTGCTGCCAGTGCTCTACCTGCGCGGCATCTCGACTGGAGACTTCCAGGACGCGCTGTCGGCGCTGCTCGGCAAGGATGCGCCGAACCTGTCGCCGTCGGTGATTGCACGCCTGACGGCCGACTGGCAGGCCGAGTACGAGCGTTGGCAGCGACGTGACCTGTCGGCGCGGCGCTACGTCTATCTCTGGGCCGATGGCGTTTATTTGCGGGCCCGGATGGAGGATCACAGCGAATGTATCCTGGTGCTGGTCGGCGCGACGCCGGAGGGCCGCAAGGAATTGGTCGGCTTCCAGGTGGGCGCCCGCGAGAGCGCCCAGAGTTGGCGTGAGCTCTTGATCGATGTGAAGCAGCGCGGCCTGCGGATCGCTCCTGAAGTGGCGGTTGGTGACGGCGCGCTGGGGTTCTGGAAGGCCCTCGACGAGGTCTTCCCCGGCACGCGACACCAGCGGTGCTGGTGCCACAAAGTCAGCAACGTGCTCGACCAGGTCGCGTCCAGGGCGTGATGAAGAACGATCTGCGGAACGTCTATCTGGCACCGAGCCGGGCGAAAGCTGAAACCGCGATCGACACCTTCGTCGAGAAATACCGTGCCAAATACGGGCCTGCGGTCGAGTGCTTGATCAAGGATCGTGAGGCGCTGCTCGCGTTCTTCGACTTCCCTGCTGAGCATTGGGTTCATCTGCGCACCTCGAATCCGATCGAGAGCGTGTTCGCCACGGTGCGGCACCGGACGGTGCGAACGAAAGGATCGCTCTCGCAGAAAACCGCAAAGCTGATGGTGTTCAAGTTGAGGACGCCGCATCGAAGACCTGGCGCCGACTGAAAGGAACAAATCAGTTGCCGAAGGTCATCGCCGGTGTAAAGTTTACTGACGGCATCGAGGTCATTCCGACCGCTGAAAGCCACGCCGCCCGATCAGGCCGCGTCACCCAGAATCAGCCATAGCTCCGACATTTCTGCGGGCGGACCTAAGCAGGTCCGTGACCATTTGGTTAGCTCGTCTTTGACGTAACTTCTTGAGCGAACGTGGGTGCTCAGAACCCATATTGGTTCCACATGATACACGCCCATCCCGCGTCAGCTAAAGGAGAGGCGTACGGGGGAATGAAGACAGCTCCCACCCGCGCACCGACCGAAGATCGGTCTGCTTGCGCGTTAAGAATCTTTTAACCATGACGGCCTAGCTTTTCGCATCTGCGCACACTGCCCGGTACGCTCCCAGGAGGACAGCCTATGCAATTGAGAGGCTGACCTATGTCGCACTTGCTGACCGCCTGAAAATCTGGCCAGGGGCCGCTCGTTCGCTTGTCAGCCGGCGTCAGTTGCCGCGCTCACTTTCCGACGATGGCAACGCGTTCGTGTGCGTTGATCTCGCCGAAATGCGGCTAAGCCACGGCGAACCGGTGGTCGACAGCAAACAACGCCCTACCAGCGGAAAATATCCTGGCGTTGCAGGCAGCGATCGCGCGGCTTGAGGCGACGGCAGTTGGTCATCGGGCAGATCTCGAGCGCGAGCGCCTATGCTGGTGGCTCGATCGACGGCCACGGAGGAGCCGGCTCCAGACTGGGCCATCTACGACTTGGTCAAAGCATATCGCTTCGAGGTAGCATTTCGAGTCATCTCACTTCCCAGCTTACCGACGCAATCGTGAGGCCGAAATGACCAACATCACCGATGTTCGCGGGCTAAAAACGCACATTATAGTGTTCGGGGTCGGCGGCGCCGGGGGCTCAACATGATCGCGGCCGGCTTGCAGGGTGTCGATTTCGTCGTCGCCAATACAGACGCACAGGCGCTCTCGAGGCCGAAGGCCAAGAGCCTCATCCAGATGGGCACCCAGATGACTAAAGGACTCGGGGCCGGCTCGCAGCCTGACGTCGGGCGCGCCGCGGCCGAAGAGGCAATCGATCCCATCCGTGATCATTTGACCAGCGCACACATGGTGTTCGTTGCCGCCGGCATGGGCGGCGGCACCGGCACCGGGGCAGCGCCTGTTATTGCCAAGACCGCGCGTGAGCTTGGCATTCGAACCATTGGTGTTGTCACAAAGCCATTCCAATTCGAGGGCCAACGCCGAATGCGCCTTGCCGAAGCCGGCATCGGGGATCTGCTGAAGACGGTGGACACTCTGCTGATCATTCCAAACCAAAACTTGTTTCGGGTGACCAACGAGAAGACCACTTTCGCCGAAGCATTCGCCCTGGCTGACCAAGTGCTCCATTCGGGTGTGGCCTGCATCAGCGACCTTTCAAGGAGGGCTTGATCAATCTCCATTTTTGCCGACGTTCTCTCGATCATGCGCTAAAAGGGCAAGGCGATGTTGGGCAGGGGCGAGGCTTCTGGCCCATCGCGTGTGCTCAAAGCCGCCGTAGCCGCGATTTCCAATCCACTGATCGAAGCCCCCTCGATCAAGCGAGCCAGTGGCCTCATCATTTCTATTACTGGCGGCAAGGACCTGACGCTGTTCGAAATCGGCCAGGCCGCTAGCCGCATTCGCGAAGAGGCCGACCAGGATGCCAATATTATCATTGGCGCCACTTTTGATGAGCAGTTGGAGGTACGGTGCGCGTAAGCGCAGTTCTGCGGCCCTTTGGACTGGCCCTAGACGCCTATTTTGTTCGCGTCGCGCGTCGCCGCGGTTTCCATGGCCATGGCATCGGTCGCACTAACAGGCCGTATACTTGAACGCTCCCGACCGGTATCCAAAGTGCTGCTGAAATCCCTTGCATCCGCGGGGCCGTCAATACATGAAACTCTCGACGAAGCCGTTCTGCATCGGCTTTCCCGGCGCAATGAAGTGCCAATCGATGGCTGCGTCCTTGCACCAAGCGAGCATGGCGTTGCAGGTGAATTCGGTGCCATGGTCGGACACGATCATTCCTGGCTTGCCGCGTCGCTGGACGATTGCCGTCAGTTCGCGGGCCACGCGCCGCCCCGAGATCGACGTCTCCGGAATGGCGCCCAGGCATTCCTTGGTGACGTCGTCGACGATGTTGAGGATGCGGAAGCGTCGGCCATTGGCGAACTGGTCGTGGACGAAGTCCAGCGACCAGCGCGCGTTCGGCCTCGCCTCGACCAGGATCGGGGCACGGGTCCCCACGGCCTTGCGGCGAGCCCGCCGTTTGCGGACGGTGAGCCCTTCCTCGCGGTAAAGCCGGTAGATCCGGTTGATCCCCGATGGCTCGCCCTCCCGCCGCAGCAAGACGAACAACCGGCGATAGCCGAAACGCCGCCGCTCGTTGGCGAGATCGCGCAATCGGCCACGCCGAACTGCGTCCGGCGGGCGGCTGGAGCGATAGCGGATCATCTTCCGATCCGCCCCCACAATCGAGCAGGCCCGCCGTTCCGACAGGCTCATGACGGCCTGCAGATGCGCGATCGCAGCGCGCTTGGCGGCGGGCCCTACCATTAATGGGATGGTCCGCCCCGTCCTCCTCCCTCATCATAGGAAGGGCAGACAAAAGAGGAGAGTAATCATGGCCGATCGCAATTTGCCGCGACCCGCGGCTGTCTATGAAATCGACATTGGCAAGAACCTGTTCCACGTCGTTGGCCTGAGCTGCGACGGCACACCTGTTCAGAAAGTTCGCTTTCGACGGGACACCCTTCTTCAGCTCTTTGCTCGCGCACAACCAAGCATAGTTGGCATGGAATCCTGCGCCGGTTCACAGTGGCTCGCACGGAAGATACAGGCACTTGGTCACAAGGTGCGCCTGATCCCTGCGCAATTCGTGAAGCCCTACGTGAAGTCAAACAAGAACGATATCATCGACGCCGAAGCGATCGCTGAGGCCGCGACGCGACCGACAATGCGCTTCGTCGCCGTGAAGGAGGAGGACCAGGTGGATCTTCAAGCGTTGCATCGAATCCGTGACCAGATGGTCGGCTCGAGGACACGCCTTATCAATCAGATGCGGGCTTTCTGCCTAGAGTACGGTGTACCTTTGCGTCAGGGTGCCGGAATATTCAAACTCGAGTTGCCGCGCGCTTTGAATGACGAAGGAAACGATTTGTCGCCAGTGATGCGTCGCCTGGTGGGCGATCTCTTCGCCGATCTCCGCCGCCTCGAAGAACGGATCCGCGAAGTGACGCAGGAGATCGAAGCGGTCGCCGATCGAGAGGACGTCACCCGCCGGCTGATGACAATTCCTGGTATCGGCGCATTGGGTGCGACCGCCATACTTGCCGCGATCGGTGATGGGCTGCAGTTTCGCAAAGCCCGCGACCTTGCTGCCTGGCTGAGGTTAGTGCCCAGGCAATACTCGACCGGCGGAAAACAGACGTTGCTTGGCGTCAGCAAACGCGGCAACCGTTATGTGAGAAAGCTTCTAGTGCATGGCGCGCGATCCTGCCTCCGGCATTTGGACCGGACGCGCGATCGCCTAG
>NZ_JBWJZD010000051.1:0-36653 GCF_056429065.1 Bradyrhizobium sp. USDA3010 | reverse complement strand
AATATGCTTCGACGTATCCATCCCAATACGGATAATCTTTCTCACGGACGGTCTCCTTGTCTGAGATTTGCAACAACCTCATTCTGGCACACTGATGCCGTAGGGGGCCGTCCACACCATCAACCACCGGCCATCGCTATTGGGTTTGGTCGCAGTTCCGCGGTACAACTTCGCTGCCAATGACTTGCGCGGGACTGACGCTGCCCGCCGATCGATAGATCACGCGGTATGGGTCCCTGCGTTCGCAGGGACGACAGCAGTGGCGGCGGTCTTCGCTTCGTTCCACAGCGCGTCCATTTCCTCAAGCGTTGCGCCGTCGAGCGAGCGGCCCTTCGCGGCCAGCGCCTTCTCGATATAGGCAAACCGCCGCTCGAACTTGGCGTTGGTCGCGCGCAGTGCGGTTTCCGGATCGGCGTCGACGTGGCGGGCGAGGTTGACCAGTGCGAACATCAGGTCGCCGGTTTCTTCCGCAATTTCCTGCTTGTCGTTGCGGTCGAGCGCGGCCTCGATCTCGTCGGCCTCCTCGCGGATCTTGGCGAGCACGGCGCGCGGATCGTTCCAGTCGAAGCCGACGGTGGATGCCTTGCGCTGCAATTCCATCGCCCGCGTCAAGGCAGGGAGGCCCGCCTTCACGCTGGCGAGCAAGGATGTGTGCGCGGTCTCGTCCTGCGGCCGCCGCGCGGCGCGCTCGGCCTTCTCCTCGGCCTTGATGCGCTCCCAGGCGCTCTTGACGCCGGCGGGCTGGATGTTGCCGTCCTTGTCGGCAAAGACATGCGGATGACGGCGGATCATCTTCTTCGTGATCGCCTCGACCACGTCGCCGAACGCGAACGCGTTCTGCTCCTCGGCCATCCTTGCGTGATAGACCACCTGCAGCAGGAGGTCGCCGAGCTCCTCGCGCAAATCCTCGAAGTCGCCGCGCGCGATTGCATCCGCGACTTCATAGGCCTCCTCGATCGTGTAGGGCGCGATGGTTTCAAAATTCTGTTCGAGGTCCCAGGGGCAGCCGGTCACCGGCGTGCGCAGCGCAGCCATGATCTCGATCAGGCGGGAAATGTCGCGGGAAGGGGTCATGGGACACCGGCATTAGGGAGGTCCTGGCTTTATGCCAAAACACCCCTCCCGATCCCAGCAAAACACGCCGGAAACACGGCGCTGTCCACGGATTGGCCGCGGCACCGTCAGGTGCTAAATCGCGTTCCATGATCGATCAGAACAATTCCGACACCGCGCTGGTGCTGTTTTCCGGCGGCCAGGATTCCACCACCTGCCTGGCCTGGGCGTTGGACCGCTTCGCGCGCGTCGAAATGCTCGGCTTCACCTACGGCCAGCGCCACGCGATCGAGCTCGACTGCCGCGACCGCCTGCTGGACGGCATCAGGGCGCTGCGGCCGGACTGGTCAGCAAAGCTCGGCGACAGCCACACGCTCGCGATCCCGACGCTGTCGGAGATTTCGGATACCGCGCTGACCCGCGACGTCGCGATCGAAATGGGCGCGGACGGGTTGCCCAACACCTTCGTGCCCGGCCGCAACCTCGTGTTCCTCACCTTCGCCGGGGCGCTGGCCTATCGGCGCGGCATCCGCCACATCATCGGCGGCATGTGCGAGACCGACTATTCCGGCTATCCGGATTGCCGCGACGAGACCATCAAGGCGCTGCAGTCCGCGCTCAGCCTCGGCATGGCCAGGGACTTCGAGCTGCACACGCCGCTGATGTGGCTCGACAAGGCCGCGACCTGGCGGCTCGCGCACGAGCTCGGTGGGGCAGGGCTGGTCGATCTGATCCGCGAGCACTCGCACACCTGCTATCTCGGCGAACGCGGCGCGCAGCACGATTGGGGTTACGGCTGCGGCGAATGCCCGGCCTGCAGCCTGCGGGCCAAGGGCTGGCGGGAGTATGTCGCGCCGTAACCGCGGGCGGACCGCCGTCCGCAGGGGCGCACTACCAAAATATCGAAAACAACCCCATGCAAAGGAGATCGCGAACCGATCCTCATCGTCGTCCCGGCGAAGGCCGGGACCCCATAACCACGAATGGTTATTGTTGAGCGATGCTGGAACGACGAGTCGCGTTCACACAATATTCGCCGCGGGGTATGGGTCCCTGCTTTCGCAGGGACGACAGCTGTGAATGCGGCGCGATCTGGCGCACGGCGGAAACGCGCTGCTACCCGAAATCCGACGATTTGAGCTCGATCGGCTGGCCGTGCGGGGTGCGGTCGGCGGCGCGGTCCCAGGCGTCGCGGTAGCGGTGCAGCGCGTCCTTCGTCGTGACGCCCTTGGCGGCCACGAGGTGCTCGAGGGTCGCCAGCCAATGCTCGTAATAGGTCTCGCCGGTGTCGGGATCGCCAGCCGCCTGCGCGCGCTTGATCTGATCGGCGAGGGCGGCGGCCCATTCGGGCCAGGTGAACACGCCGCGGTCATGCAGCGTCAACGCCATGGCGAACGCCTGCGCCTCCCACGGTGCGCGGAACACCGGGCCGTCCTGATCGCGGGGAATGCTGGACACGGCGCTGGTCGCGCGCGCGGCGGCGCCGGCATCCATCAAATCGCCTCCAGATACGGCTCGAACGCGTCGATCGAAACCTTGATGGTCGGATCGGAGTCCGGTCCCCACAATTCGCGTCCATCGAACACGACGGTGTACAGCCATTGCGGATGCTCGCCGGCGTCGTTCGCCGCGGTATCGGGGAAAACGTGACAGCCATGATCGCGCTCGACCACCCCGACATGACCGCGCACATAGCGCGGCAGCCGCGTGTGCGTGGCGGGATGGATGTTCTTCGCCCGCACCCGATCACCGGCCTTGAACTTCGCCGGTCCCGGCGCGGCCCGGCCGAACTTGCCGCGCACCATGATGCGCTCGACATCGGCGATCGAGAACTTGCCGTGCTTGAGCGATTTCGCCGGCGCGACGGAATGTCCGGCGGCGACGTCGTCCTTCGAGATATAGCCCTTGTCGAGCAGCAGGGCTTCCAGCCCGAGCAGCCATTTCCTGTAGTAGGAGCTCGACAGATAGACTTGCGGGGGCAGGGTCTCGCGATAGAAGCGCGACGCGTCGATGTTGAAGGCGCCGGCCGCGCCCATCGCGCGGACCATGGCGAGCACCCGCGATTCCCATTCCTGATGGAACATCGGCTCGTTCGGCTCGGGCTCGACCTTGCCGAATCCGTCCATGCCGCCCATGTCGTGGACCCCGTTCACGATGGCGCCCCCGGCGTTTTCGGGAATCCGGTGCCGATCATGGAATCGCGCGTCACGAGGTCGGCGAGCTGTTCCTCGCTCCAGCCCTCGGTGCCCGCCGGCCGCATCGGTAGCACAAGGAAGCGTGTTTCAGCCGTGCTGTCCCAGACCCGGATTTCTGTCTCCTTCGGCAGGCTGACGCCGAAATCGGCAAGCACGCCGCGCGGATCCTTGACCGCGCGCGAGCGATACGGCGAGGCCTTGTACCAGACCGGCGGCAGGCCGAGCATCTCCCAGGGGTAACAGGAGCAGAGTGTGCAGACGACCATGTTATGACGGCCAGGCGTGTTCTCGATCGCGACCAGATGGTCGCCGACCCGGCTGACATGGCCGAGGGTGCCGACCGCCTTGCTGGCGTCCTCGAGCAGTGCCTTCTTGAAGGCCGGATCGGTCCAGGCCTTGGCGACGATCCTGGCGCCGTTATGCGGGCCGATCTTCGTTTCATAGGCCTGCACGATGGCGTCGAGCGCGGCAGCCTCGACATAGCCCTTTTCGGTCAGGATCGATTCCAGCGCGCGGACACGCAGTTCGGTCTCCGACAGTTCGGAATGGTCGTGATCGTGGTGGTGATGATCATGTTCGCTCATGCCCACAGAATAGGCGAAACCGCCGTGCTATGTCGAGGCAAGCAGTACACAACAATGCGAGCAGGGAGGTATGCGTGGTTGACGATGTGACGATCGAGAAGGGCCTCGGACCAGAGGGGCGCATCGCCGTGGTGCGGTTCGACCGCGGCGACGGTATCAACGCGCTGTCGCCGGAGGCGCTGCGGCAGCTGACCGATGCGGCGCGCAGCTTCGAGGACGATGGCGAAACCTCGGTGGTGGTGCTGACCGGCGGCGCCAAATCGTTCAGCGCCGGCTTCGACCTCAAGGATGCCGAAGGACGCTCGCGCCAGACCATGGACATGGGCACGCTGCGCCGTCACCTGAAGCTCGGGCCACGGCTGACGCGCGCCTGGCAGGAGATGGAGCAGGTCACGATCGGCGCGATCGAGGGTTTCTGCGTCGGCGGCGGCGTGGCGCTCGCGGTCGCGCTGGATTTCCGGGTCATGGCGCGCAATGCGCATCTGCGCGTGCCGGAGATCGCGCTCGGCATGAACATGAGCTGGCAGAGCGTGCCGCGCATGCTGCATCTGATTGGGCCGGCGCGCACCAAGCAGGCCGTGATCCTGGCCGACGACCGGATCTCGGCCGACGAGGCTTACGAATGGGGCCTGGTGGAGCAGGTGACTGATCCGGGCAAATCGTATGACGCTGCGATGGCGCTCGCGGCCAAGGTCGCCGCCCAGCCGCCGATTTCGGTGGCGATGACCAAGCTGACGGTCAACCGGCTGGCCCACGCGCTCGACGATCTCGCGAGCCACATGGATCTCGACCAGTTCGCGCTGGCGAGCCTGACCGACGATCACAAGGAAGGCGTCGCGGCGTTCCTCGGGCGGCGCAAGCCGCGCTTCAGGGGGCGCTGACAGGTGTCGCGGTCGAGGAGCGCCGCACTAGCGTTTGGTGATGCGGTCGCGGCCGGCGAGGTCGGCCTCCCAGCCGAACACCGAGCGGCCATCGAGATCAGGCGAACGCGCGCGCTCATTGGCCACGTAAGCATCGAAGGACGGCCCGGTTGCGGTGAGCTCCAGCCTGCGGGCCTGATCATCCAGTCGTTTCAGCGCCTGCAGTTCCTCGTCGCGGCCGAGCTTCGCTTGCCGTACCGCCGATTTCAGCACGCCGATCGTCTCGTCATAGACCGTGATCGGCACCGGAAACGGATGACGGTCCTTGCCGCCATGCGCGAGCGAGAAACGCGCCGGATCACGGAAACGGTACGGCGTCCCGTGGACGACCTCGGCGACCATGGCGAGCGACTCGACAGTGCGGGCGCCGACGCCCGGCGTGAGCAGCAGTTCGGGGAAGTCCAGCGGCCCGCGCTCGGCCGCGGCGGCGAGGGTGCCGTGCAGGCGGCGGATGAAGACATCGCTCGAGCGCACATCGTGATGCTCGGGCATGATCAGGTGCAACAGATCGCCCTGCGCCGCCACCTGTTCGGTCAACTCGGCATATTCACGCGCGATGCCATCGGGACCGAGCGCGGCGAGCAGATCGAGCTGAGCCTGGCGCGAGGCGTCGGCGCGGTGGTCGGTGAGATTGACGATCTCGCCCTGCGCTGGACCGTCGATCGCGCTGTGCGGCTCGTCGACAAAGCTGCGCAGCCCCTCGGAATGCCAGTGATAGCGTCGCGCCTGCCGCTTGCTGTCGCTCATGCCTTGCTGGACCACGGTCCATTTGCCGTCCGCGGTGACGAAGAAGCCATGCAGATAGAGCTCGAAACCGTCCTGGACCGCGGCACTGTCGACCTTGGCGACCAGACGGCTGGCGCGGGTGAGGGCAGTGCCATCGACGCCGGTCCGCTCGCCCAGCGCCGACAATTCGTCCGGCGTGCGCCGCGAATGCTTGCCGCGGCCGCCGCAGACGTAGATGCCGAGTTCGTCCTGCAGCGGCGCGAGCCCGCGCTTGAGCGCGCCGATGACGCTCGTGGTGATACCAGACGAATGCCAGTCCATGCCCATCACGGCGCCGAACGACTGGAACCAGAACGGATGCGAGAGCCGCTGCAGGAACACGTCGCGGCCGTAATGATGGACCACGGCCTGCGTGATGACGGCACCCAGCGTCGCCATGCGCTCCGCCAGCCACGGCGGCACGCGTCCACCATGCAGGGGCAGATCAGCGCTGCCGGTACGTCGGGCCATCGGTCTCCAAGTCTCGAACTGGTGTAGTCGGGGGCAGACTATCAGGCAAAGCCTTCGGCGGTTGTTGAATCCCCGCATAAGACCGACACACAGAACGGAATTCCTTAGCTTTTTCTTGAAAGTTTCCCCTCACAAAAAAGCGCGAAATCCTCCGTAAGAGTGTCGTAACGGGGTGGTTCCCCGACATAAGCTTGTCGCGCCTTCTGGAAAATATCGGAAAACCCGAAATCATGATCATGGACCGTGGAATTGCCGGCGCGATGGGCAAGGGCGCTCTGTCTGGGCCTCGTTCGCCGCGTCTCAACCGCCGGGCGTTTCTATTCGGCTCCGCTGCCGGTCTTGCCGCACTGGGCCTGGCCGGTTGTGCATCCGACTACATGAGCCTGGCCGAGGCGGAGAAAGTCTACGGGCCCGTGCCTGACGAGAAATTCCCGATCCCTGCGGTCGATGTTAGCAAGGTCAAACCGCAATATTTTCGCAAGACAGTGCGTTACGACAGCGATGAGGCACCCGGTACGATCATCATCGATCCCAGCAAGTACTATGTTTACCGCATTGAAGGAGAGGGAAACGCGACCCGCTATGGCGCCAATGTCGGCCGCGATGGATTCCGGTGGAGCGGGGAGGCTTATGTCGGGCGCAAAGCCGAATGGCCTATCTGGACGCCACCCAAGGAGATGATCGCGCGCCAGCCGGAGGCAGGCAAATATGCTCGCGGCATGCCGGGAGGTCTCGACAATCCACTCGGTGCCCGCGTGCTCTACCTCTATCAAAACGGGGCATATACGCTTTACACGATCTATAGCACCAGCGACCCCGAAACCATCGGGAACGGCATTACGAGCGGCTGCACCGGCCTCCTCAGTCAGGACATGATCGACCTCTATTCGCGAACGCCTCTCAAAACTAAGGTGATCGTGCTGCCGGCCTAGGCAACGGGGCAGGCCGAGGATGCGCTCGCATCGGAGCAGGCGGCCGTCGCAGGGGATCGCAATCACGCACGATGCGGACAAGAAAATATGACGGCTTTCCGGATCGAAGGCGCGTGCGTATCCGGTCAGCGCGATCCGGCTGTTCGCGAAGATGCTTGGTGAAAGCCTTCCGCAGGTCTTTCGATTGCGTCGCCTTCGCCATCTTCGTCAGCGTCTTCACCTGTGACTATGACCGACACCGACGGAGCGACCTTAGGGATCGCAGAGCCGATGATCGCTGCGCCCGAACGCTACGGTCTTATGGGATGCGTTGCGACAGCCCTATGGGATGAAACGGCCTTATGGGATGAAATGCGAACCGTATAGGGGAAGCCACAGCTGGGCCGCCAAACCGGATCGGCTTCCATATCCGTAATTCGCATAAGGTATATTATGGAATATTTATATCTACAATTAGATCAGATATTTAGTGGGAAATCTTCGCACCGGCCCGCAGGTCCATCTGAGCTTAGCTCGATCGTTGCTCCGGCTCGCCCAGCCACCACAGCGATCCACGCCCACGCGTCTCGTCAGAAAGCCGATATTGCCGCGGCGTACGGACGCTGCAATAAGCGCCAGCTGTGCAGAGATCGCTGGTGACCCCGCGGCATCAGGTCCGTATAGGATGGCATCTCAGAACAACAACAAGCCTCTCGAGGGAGCAAACCCAATGAGCTTTTCACGACGCACGCTGCTGAAGGTTTCCGCCGCTTCCGCCGTCCTGGGCGGATTTGGCGCGCCGTATGTCGCGCGCGCCCAGTCGGCCGAGTTCTCGTACAAGTTCGCCAACAACCTGCCGGAGTCGCATCCGTTCGTGGCGCGCGCTCGGGAGATGGCCGCGGCGATCAAGACCGAGACCAACGGCCGGTTCGACCTGCAGGTGTTCCCGAACAGCCAGCTCGGCTCCGACACGGACATGCTGAGCCAGGTGCGCTCCGGCGGCGTCGAGTTCTTCACGCTGTCCGGCCTGATCCTGGCGACCCTGGTGCCGGCAGCTTCGATCAACGGCATCGGTTTCGCATTCCCGGATTATCCCACGGTCTGGAAGGCCATGGATGGCGAGCTCGGCGCCTATGTGCGGGGCGAGATCAACAAGGCCGGCCTCGAGGTCATGGACAAGATCTGGGACAACGGCTTCCGCCAGACCACGTCGTCGACCAAGCCGATCAACGGTCCTGATGATCTCAAGGGCTTCAAGATCCGCGTGCCGGTTTCGCCGCTGTGGACCTCGATGTTCAAGGCGTTCGATGCGTCGCCCGCCTCGATCAATTTCAGCGAGGTCTATTCGGCGCTGCAGACCAAGATCGTCGAAGGCCAGGAAAACCCGCTGGCGCTGATCTCGGCGGCGAAGCTGTACGAGGTGCAGAAGTACTGCTCGCTGACCAACCACATGTGGGACGGCTTCTGGTTCCTGATGAACCGCAGAGCCTGGGCGGCTCTGCCGGACGATATCAAGACCATCGTCGCCAAGAACGTCAACGCGGCCGCCGTCAAGGAGCGCGAGGACACCGAGAAGCTCAACGCCACCGTGAAGCAGGAGCTCACCGGCAAGGGCCTCGTGTTCAACCAGCCCGAGGTCGGGCCGTTCCGCGACAAGCTGCGTGCCGCCGGCTTCTACGCGGAGTGGAAGGGCAAGTACGGCGAGAAGGCCTGGGATCTGCTCGAGAAGTCCGTCGGCAAACTGTCCTGATCGATCAAGCGGGAGGCTTGCCATGGCGCATGTCGAGATGACGCCGGCCGTGGCCGGCGAGGCGGCGTCACAGCCCCCTCGCCGCCGCTCTGTTCTCGGTTCCATCGACGCGGCGCTCGGATGGCTGGTCGAAATCCCGGCGGCGATCCTTGTCGTCGCCGAGGTCGTCATCCTGTTCGCCGGCGTGGTGTCGCGTTACGTGCTGCATGCGCCGCTGATCTGGTCCGACGAGCTGGCGTCGATCCTGTTCCTGTGGCTCGCCATGCTGGGTTCGGCGGTCGCGTTCCGTCGCGGCGAGCACATGCGGATGACGGCGCTGGTCGCAAGCGCCGGGCCGAGGCTGTGGGGCTATCTCGACGTGGTCGCGACCTGCGCCGCGCTGGCGTTCCTGATCCTGATCGTGCGGCCGGCCTATGAATACGCCTACGAGGAAAGCTTCATCACGACGCCGGCGCTGCAGATCTCCAATACCTGGCGCGCGGCGGCGCTGCCGGTCGGCACCTGCCTGATGGGACTGTTTGCGCTGCTGCGGCTGGCGCGGGTCGGCGACATCAAAACCTTCCTGCTGGCCGCGCTGACGGTCGCCGCGTTGATCGGCGTGTTCTGGCTGGCGCAGCCGATGCTGCGGCCGCTCGGCAACCTCAACCTGATCATCTTCTTCGTCGGCGTGGTCGGGTTCTGCGTGTTCGCCGGCGTGCCGATCGGCTTTGCCTTCGGCATGGCGATCTTCGGCTATCTGGCGCTCACCACGCGGACGCCGCTGATGGTGCTGGTCGGCCGGATGGACGAGGGCATGAGCCACCTCATCCTGCTGTCGGTGCCGCTGTTCGTCTTCCTCGGCCTGCTGATCGAGATGACCGGCATGGCGCGCGCGATGGTGGCGTTCCTGGCGAGCCTGCTCGGGCATGTCCGCGGCGGCCTGCATTACGTGCTGGTCGGCGCCATGTACCTGGTGTCCGGCATCTCCGGATCGAAGGCCGCCGACATGGCCGCCGTCGCACCCGTGCTGTTCCCGGAAATGAAGGAGCGCGGCGCCAAGCCGGGCGATCTGGTCGCCCTGCTCGCCGCCACCGGCGCCCAAACCGAGACCATTCCGCCGAGCCTCGTGCTGATCACGATCGGCTCGGTCACCGGCGTCTCGATCTCGGCGCTGTTCACCGGCGGATTGCTGCCGGGCGTCGTGCTGGCAATCACGCTGTCGGGACTGGTGTGGTGGCGCTACCGCGGCGAGAACTTGAGCCACGTGCAGCGCGCCACCGGCAGCGAGATCGGCAAGGCGTTGGTGTTCGCCCTGCCCGCATTGGCGCTGCCCTTCGTGATCCGCTACGCCGTGGTCGAAGGCATCGCCACGGCCACCGAAGTCTCGACCATCGGCATCGTCTACGCCTTCGTCATCGGCCTCCTGATCTACCGCAAGTTCAACTGGCGGCGGCTGGTGCCGATGCTGATCGACACAGCGTGCCTGTCGGGCGCGATCCTCTTCATCATCGGCACCGCGACCGGCATGGCCTGGGGCCTGACCCAGTCCGGTTTCTCGCGGGCGCTGGCGGCGTCGATGACCGGGCTGCCGGGCGGTTCGGCGACCTTCATCGCGGTCTCGATCCTGGCCTTCGTGATCCTCGGCAGCGTGCTCGAGGGCATTCCGGCCATCGTGCTGTTCGGGCCGCTGCTGTTTCCGATCGCGCGCCAGGTCGGCGTCCACGAGGTGCACTACGCCATGGTCATCATCCTGGCGATGGGCATCGGATTGTTCGCGCCGCCGTTCGGCGTCGGCTATTATGCCGCCTGCGCCATCGGGCGCGTCGATCCGGCCGAGGGTATCCGGCCGATCTGGGGTTACATGCTGGCGCTGTTGATCGGCCTGATCATCGTCGCCATCTTCCCCTGGATATCGATTGGATTCCTTTGAGAACCTAGCGGATTGGATAGAGCCATGAGTGCAGCTCAAAACCAGTACTCGATCGGGCTGGACAAGACGCCCGCCAACTACGTGCCGCTGACGCCGCTGAGCTTCCTGGCCCGCTCGGCCGCGGTCTATCCCGACCATGTCAGCGCGGTCTATGAGGGCCGCAGCTTCACCTGGAAAGAGACCTACCAACGCTGCAAGCGCTTCGCGTCCTATCTTGCAGGCCACGGCATCGGCCATGGCGACACGGTCGCGGCGATGCTGCCGAACATCCCGGCGATGAACGAGCTGCACTTCGCGGTGCCGATGACCGGCGCGGTGCTGAATGCGCTGAACATCCGCCTCGATGCGGCGTCGATCGCGTTCCAGCTCGATCATGGCGGCGCCAGGATCATCCTGGTCGACCCCGAATTCTCCGGCGTGATCGCGGATGCCCTGACCCTGATGAAGGGCCCGAGGCCGTTCGTGATCGACGTCGACGATGCCGCCTTCAGCGGCGGCAAGCGGATCGGCGAGATCGAGTATGAGGCGGCGGTCGCCTCAGGCGATCCGGCATTCGTGGAGCGGCCGCCGGCCGACGAATGGGATGCGATCGCGCTCAGCTATACGTCGGGCACGACGGGCAATCCGAAGGGCGTCGTCACCCATCATCGCGGCGCCTATCTCAACGCGGTCAGCAACATCCTCGCCGGCAATCTCGGCCAGCATCCGGTCTATCTCTGGACGCTGCCGATGTTTCACTGCAACGGCTGGTGCTTCCCCTGGACGATCGCGGCGACCGCCGGCGTCAATGTCTGCTTGCGCAAGGTCGATCCGGCCAAAATCTTCGAGCTGATCCCGAAACACGGCGTCACCCACATGTGCGGCGCGCCGATCGTCTACAACACGCTGATCAATGCGCCTGATGCGCCGAAGGACGGCAAGGCGAACCCCGTCGTCGGCCTGATCGCGGGCGCGGCGCCGCCGGTCGCAGTCCTCGAGGGCGCCGAGCGCATCGGCATCAAGCTGACCCATGTCTATGGGCTGACCGAAGTCTATGGGCCCGCCTCCGTCTGCGCCGAGCAGCCGGGCTGGGATGAGCTGTCGGCCGATCAGCGCGCGCAGCTGAAGCGACGCCAGGGCGTGGCCTATCCGCTGCAGGAAGGCGTCAGCGTGCTCGACCCCGAGACCATGCGCGAGGTGCCGCGCGATGGCGAGACCATCGGCGAGGTCATGTTCCGCGGCAACATCGTGATGAAGGGCTATCTGAAGAACGAGAAAGCGACGCAGGAAGCCTTCGCCGGCGGCTGGTTTCACACCGGCGATCTCGGCGTGCTCGACGAGCACGGCTACGTCATCATCAAGGACCGCTCCAAGGACATCATCATCTCCGGCGGCGAGAATGTCTCGTCGGTCGAGGTCGAGGATATCCTCTACAAGCACCCGGCCGTGCTGTTCGCGGCGGTCGTCGCCAAGCCCGATCCGAAATGGGGCGAAGTGCCCTGCGCCTTCCTGGAGTTGAAGGACGGCGTCAAGGCGACCGAGGCCGAGATCATCGCCTATTGCCGCGAGCATATGTCGGGATTCAAGACGCCGAAGTCAGTGGTGTTCGGGGTGATCCCGAAGACATCCACGGGCAAGATCCAGAAATTCCTGCTGCGCAACCAGGTCGGATCGGCCAAGGCGATCTCGGCCTGAGCAGAAGCCGCCTTCAGTGTCGTGCAGCGCACTCCTGCCTCATGGACGCTGTCGTCCCGGCGAAAGCCGGGACCGATAACCACAGGGTTGCGTTGTTGGAGTGCGATGTGGCCCAGCGTTGCAACACAACTGGCATTCGTGGCTATGGGTCCGGGTCAAGCCCGGGACAACAGCGAGTATGTGGCGCCGGCTCAGCCCTCTGCAAGGCGGCCGAGCAGCTCGTAGAGCACCGCTTTTTGGCTGGCCTTGAGCGGCGCCAGCGTTGTCGCGGTGCATTCGATCTCGATCGGGATCAGCTGCTCGACCAGCGCCACGCCGGCCGCGGTCAGATCGATCAGGATCAGCCGCTTGTCGGTCGGGTCGCGCCGGGTCGCGACCAGGCGCCGCTTCTTCAGCCGCAGCACGACGTCGCGGATATTGGCCGGCTCCATTGCGACCAGCCGGCCGAGCAGGTTCTGCGACAGCGCCCCGCGCTCGTAGAGCCGGGCCAAGGTCGCATATTGCGGGGCCGTCAGGTCGTAGGATCCGATCTTGTCGACCAGGTTCGACGAGGCGCGCTGATAGGCCCGGCGCAGCAGGAAGCCGACCTGGTCCTCCAGCCGGTAGTCCGACGCGCCGCGCCGGACCGGCGCGTCCGCTTTAGTCGACGTTCTCGGCATCGCGGTACATCACCTTGTGGCGCGTGGTCGACACCCATTCGTCGATCTGGGCTTCGGTCATGAAGTGCTGATCATCGAACCTGTTCCAGTTGCTGATGTCAGCAAGGCTCTTCTTCCAGCGCTTGTACGGCGGCTTGGCCGGCGGACCGAAGCACATGATGTCGAGCACGGACAATTCATCGGGGATGCCGAGCAGCGGCTTCATCGCCTGCTGGGCCTTCTCCTGCCCGATCGCGGTCACCCACCAGACGTTGTAGCCGAGCGCGGCCGCCGCGAGATGCGCCGACATCGTCGCCGCCGCCACGCTCTGCAGCAGGATCCGTTCGGCGTTCTCCTTGTACATCTTGTCGAGCTCGGAGCCGTCGTTGAGCACGGGAAACGCCTTGACCCAGCGGAAGTCGCTGGCGACGACGATGAAGCCAGGTGCCGCCGCGAGGCCGCGATAATCGGGCGTCGGAAACTTCATCTTGAGCCGGGCACGTGCGACCTGCTCCTCGCGGAAGTATTCCGTGATCCTGTTCTTGAGGTCCTGATCGGTGACCGCAATGAAGTGCCAGGGTTGCGCATTGGCGCCCGAAGGCGCGTGCCGCGCGGCCTCCAGGATCATATCGTAGTGCTCCGGCGGCATCACGTAGCTGGCGTCGAACGCCCGGGTCGTCAGGCGGTTCTTCACGACATCCATCAGCGCGTCATATCGCGTGCGATCGGTGTAATCGCGCGCCGCCACAGCTTCCGTCATCTGATCCTCCCCGATCGTTCGTTATGATCATAACGATATGCCCTTTGCGTGAAAGGTCAAGACAGGACCGTTGGCGATCCTATGCAACCGCTGCCCGCCGGGTGGCGGGTTCATAGCGGTGGTCGCGGTAAACCCGATCCGAAATTTCTGCGGTGCTATCGGCTCGGTTCAGCGAAAGGGCTTCGGCGTGCGGCGATCATATGATCATCGTTCGCCGGCAGACACAGCGAGCGATGCCTTACCGCGTCGATGAAGGCCAGAATTTCTGCAATCGCTGGGTCCGCGTCCGCCAGTTGCCTTACCTCGTGCAGACGCGCGGCAAACACGCCGGGGCCGCGAAATAGTTTCTGATAGAACGCTCGGATCACCGCGAGGCGTTCGCGGGTAAATTCGCGGCGTCGCATGCCAACGAAGTTGAGCCCGGCGAGACCCGCGTACTGGCCGCTTGCAAGGCCAAACGGGATGACGTCGCCACGTACGCAACTTGTCGCCCCGATCATCGCCTGCGCCCCGATCCGCACGAATTGATGGGCGGATGAGAGGCCTCCCATGAAGACAAAATCGCCGATTTCGCAATGGCCGCCCAGCGTCGCTGATGTGGCGAAGATGACGTCGTTCCCTACCACGCAGTCGTGACCGACATGGCTGCAATTCATGAAATAGCCACGATCGCCGACGCGGGTAAGACCGCCACCCGCGACGGTTCCGGCGTTCATGGTCACGTGCTCGCGGATCGTGCAATCCTGGCCGATCTGAAGCTTGGTCAGTTCGCCGCGATAGCTCAGGGCTTGCGGGGGCGTGCCGAGCGAGACGAACGGATAGATCGTGCAGCCGCCACCGATCGTGGTCTCCGCGGTCATGTGCACGTGGGCGATAAGCTTGCAGTTTGCACCGATAATGACGCGGGAACCAACAACGCAATAAGGACCAATCGACGTGCCGGCGCCGATCACCGCCCCATCCTCAATCCGCGCAGTGGGATCGATGAGCATATAGTTCCCTCGAAAATGGATTATTCGCGACCTGCAGCAGAGTGCAAGCTCAAGCAGAGTGCAAGCTCAAATGCCGTCCGCCGGGTGTGCCCCGTCGGATTTATTGCCGCGCGACACGACGGCTTGCTTCAGCTTGCCCGATCGAGCGTCAGCCGCATGCCGTCATAGGCCGGGATCACGCCGGCCGGCAGGCTCCGCCGCAGCACCTCGTAGTCGAGGTCGGAATGCATGTTGGTGATGACCGCGCGCTTCGGCTTGAAGCGCTCGATCCACGACAATGCGTCGGCGACGCTGAAATGGCTGGGATGCGGCGCATAGCGCAGGCCGTCGACGATCCAGAGATCGAGACCTTCCAGCGCCGGCCAGCTCGCCTCGGGAATGTCGTGCAGATCGGGCGTGTAGGCGGCGTCTCCAATGCGGTAGCCGAGCGCAGGTATCTGGCCATGCTGCACCAGGAAGGCCTCGAGCTTCAGCGGACCGCCCTTCCCCTGCACCGTATGGCTCTCGCCGGCCTCGATCGAATGCCGGGTCAGGATCGGCGGATAGTCGCTGCCTTCCGGGGAGATGAAGCAGTAGGAGAACCGCGCCATGATGTCCTTGGCGGTCGACTGGTTGAAGTAGACCGGGATGCGGCGGCGCTGGTGCAGCACCACCGAGCGCAGATCGTCGATGCCGTGGGTCTGGTCGGCATGCTCATGCGTCAGGAACACCGCGTCGATATGCTCGACGTCGCTGTCGATCAACTGCTCGCGCAGATCGGGCGAGGTATCGATCACGACCCGCGTGGTGCCGTGCTCCATGGTGCGCTCGGCCATGATCGAGCAGCGGCGGCGGCGATTCTTGGGATTGTTGGGATCACAGGCGCCCCAGCCGAGCGCCGGACGCGGCACGCCGGCGGATGAGCCGCAGCCCAGAATGGTCAGTGTCAGCGTCATGCAGCAACCTTCGGCGCCGGCACCTTGGAGAACAGCCGGAAGAAGTTTTCGGTGGTCTGCCGCGAGATCTCCTCCAGGGAGACGCCGCGGGTTTCGGCGAGCACCTTGGCGACCTCGACGACGTAGGACGGCTCGTTGCGCTTGCCGCGGAATTTTCCGGGCGCCAGATACGGCGCGTCGGTCTCGACCATGATGCGATCGGCCGGTAGCTCGGCGGCCAGCGCACGCAGGGTGTCGGACTTCTTGAAGGTCAGGATGCCCGTGAACGAGATCGATAGCCCAAGCCCAATCGCCTTCATCGCCAGCTCGCGGCCGCCGGTGTAGCAGTGCAGCACGGCCTTGAACGGCCCCTTCGCGACCTCATCCTCCAGGATGCGGCCGCAATCCTCGTCGGCCTCCCTGGTGTGGATGACGAGCGGCAGGCCGGTTGCGCGCGCAGCGGCGATATGCGCGCGAAAGCCGCGCTCCTGGGCCTCGCGCGAACCATGCTCATAGAAATAGTCGAGCCCCGCCTCGCCGAGCGCCACGACTTTCGGGTGCTTGGTCAGCTCGATCAGTTCGCTCGCCGGGATGCCGTCCTCTTCGTCGGCGTGATGCGGATGGGTGCCGACCGAGCAGTAGACGTCGGGAAAGCGCTCCGTGATCGCAAGCAGGCCGCCGAGCCGCTTGACCCGGGTCGAGATCGTGACGATGCGGCCGATGCCGGCCGCTTCGGCGCGTCCGACGATCCCGTCGAGATCGTCGGCGAAATCAGGGAAATCGAGATGGCAGTGACTGTCGACCAGCATGAATTTCGAACCACTCACTCGGTCTTCGGTTCCACATAGCGCGGAAACACGCCGACCGGCGCCGGTAGAACCGTGCCCGGCTTGATCCGCTCGGCGACCGCCGCGAAGCTGCGCGCATCCGCTGATATGCCGAGGCTGTCGAGCATCTTGCCGCAGGATTCCGGCATCACGGCCTGCGCCATGATCGCGATCTGGCGCACCACCTCGGCGGTGACATAGAGCACCGTCTTCTGGCGTGCCGGATCGGTCTTGGCCAGCGCCCATGGCGCCTCACCGGCAAAGTAGCGGTTGGCTTCGGCGACCACGGCCCAGACCGTGTTGAGCCATTGATGGATCTGCTGCGTCGCCATCGCGGTCCGCGACGTCTCCAGCATGGCGTCGGCCTGAGCCAGGATCGCCTTGTCGTTGTCGCTGAACTCGCCGGGCTCCGGCAGCACGCCGCCGAGTTGCTTGGCGATCATCGACAGCGAGCGCTGCGCGAGATTGCCGAAATCATTGGCGAGGTCGGCATTGATGCGCGCGACGATGGCCTCGTGGTTGTAGTTGCCGTCCTGGCCGAACGGCACCTCGCGCAGGAAGAAGTAGCGCACCTGATCGACGCCGTACTGGTTGGCCAGATTGAAGGGATCGACCACGTTGCCGACCGACTTCGACATCTTCTCGCCCCTGTTGAACAGGAAGCCGTGCGCATAGACGCGCCTCTGCAATGGGATGCCGGCCGACATCAGGAAGGCCGGCCAGTACACCGCGTGGAAGCGGATGATGTCCTTGCCGATGATGTGCACGTCGGCCGGCCAGTAGCGCCAGTGCTTGTCGCTCTCGTCGGGAAAGCCGACGCCGGTGATGTAGTTGGTCAGTGCGTCGACCCAGACATACATCACATGCTCGGAATCGCCGGGGACCTTGACGCCCCAGTCGAAGGTGGTGCGCGAGATCGAGAGATCCTTCAGCCCGCCCCGCACGAAGCTCATCACCTCGTTGCGGCGCGAATCCGGACCGATGAAATCGGGCTGGCTCTCATAGAGGTGCAGCAGCTTGTCCTGATAGGCCGACAGCTTGAAGAAATAGCTCTTCTCCTCGACCCATTCGACCGGCGTGCCCTGCGGGCCGCGGCGGACATTGTCCTCGCCGACCGTGGTCTCATCTTCGGCGTAATAGGCCTCGTCGCGCACCGAGTACCAGCCGGCATAGGCGTCGATATAGATGTCGCCATTGTCCTGCATGCGGCGCCAGATTTCCTGCACCGACTTGTGGTGAGCAGGTTCGGAGGTACGGATGAAGCGGTCGAACGAGACGTTGAGCCGCTCGTCCATCTCCTTGAACCGCGCAGCGTTGCGGGTGGCGAGATCGTGCGGCGTCATCCCCTCGCCCTGCGCGGTCTGGATCATCTTCTGTCCGTGCTCATCGGTGCCGGTCAGGAAGAACACATCCTTGCCGTCGAGCCGCTGGAAGCGCGCCAGCGCATCGGTCGCGATCGCCTCATAGGCGTGGCCGATATGCGGCTGGCCGTTCGGATACGCGATCGCGGTCGTGATGTAGTAGGCGTTGCCGCGGTCCGCGGCAGGTGCCGGGACGGACGCGCGCGCAGCAGCCTTCGCTGCGGGTTTGGGTTGCTTGGGCGCGCGGACCGTTGCCGCCTTCGGAGCCTTCTCGGCCGCCGGAGCTTTCGGCGCAGCGGGCTTCCTTGCAGCCGGAGCCACGACTGCCGCTGCGTTCGGCGGAGCCTTGGTGAGCGTCGTGGCAGCCTTCTTGACGGCCTTTTTGGCGACCTTCTTTGGCGTCGATTTCTTGGCACCTGTCTTGGCCTTGGTGGCCTTCTTCGCCTTCCTGGTGACGCGCCCCGCTTTCTTGGCAGCGCGCGACTTCGCCGTGGCTTTCCTGGTCACGCGAGCGGGCGATGCCTTCTTCGTCTTCTTGGCCTTCTTCGAAGATTTCTTGTTAGCGGTCGCCACCACGGAATCCTTTGCAGATCGAAACGAGATTGTCGGGAGTGTTGTCAGACGGATGTGTTTTCGGACGAGTGTGTCTTCGGACGGGTGCGTTGTCAGACTGATTGATCTCAGACTTGGCGTCTATCGGGTCGCGTCGGCGAGCATCGAAAACACCGAGAAAACCAGCGGCTTGCGCTCCAGATTGTAGGCTTCGGTATCGCGTGCGGCGCGGACGATCTTTTCCCATACCTCCGCCAGCCGTGCAAGGCGCGGCAGATTGGCATTGACGTCGCCGGTTCGCATGCGCTCGCTCATCCAGCGATCGATGCCGTCGATGAAAGCGGCAAGCGCGACGCGGTCGCTGGTGCCGAGCGCATCGCCCAGCGCGTGCAGCTCGCGCGGATCGACGCTCGGAAGCGTTGCGAGCAGCGCGGCCGTGCGTTGCTGCAGCTTGAGCGCGTCGCCGCCGAGCAGCGATAGCGCCCGCCCGACACTGCCCTCGGACGCTGCCGCGGCTTCCGCCAGCGCGGGATCGTCCGCCGCAATGTCGGTTGCGGCGGTGGCAGCGCGGACCACATCGCCCGTCTCCAGCGGCCGCAGCAGCAATTTGCGGCAGCGGGACAGGATGGTGGGCAACACCCGTGACGGCGCGTGGCTGACCAGCAGGAACAGCGATTGCTGCGGCGGCTCCTCGAGGATTTTCAGCAGCGCATTCGCGGCGTTGGGATTGAGCTCATCGACAGTGTCGACGATGCAGACGCGCCAGCCGTCGACCGCGGCGGTCGAGCCGAAGAACGAGATGGTCTCGCGGGTCTCGTCGACCGTGATCACGGTGCGCATCACGCCGCGGTCGTTGAGGCCGCGCTCCAGCACCAGCAGCCCGCCATGCGCGCCCGCCGTGATCTGGCGCGCCACCGGATCGGACGGATCGACCCGCAGCGTCGGCGCCGCCTGCACCTGGGACGACTTCGGATTGCGGAACGCCAGCACGAACCGCGCCATGCGGTAGGCCAGCGTCGCCTTGCCGACGCCCTGCGCGCCGCCGATCAGCCAGGCATGCGGAATTCGTCCGCTGCGATAGGCATCGAGCAGCGCGGTCTCCGCCTCGCGATGCCCGAACAGATCGGGGGTTTCGCGCGGGTGTCGAGCGGGGTTCTCCTGTTCGACCTTGCGTGCGCTCATGCGGGACTATCTGCCGTGAGCGTTGCGCGCAGATGCTCGCGCAGCGCGGCCCAGATCCGCGCCGCGACCGTGTCCGGATCGGCCGTCGCGTCGATCAGCACGCAGCGCTGTGGATCGTCAGCCGCGATCCTGCGGTAGGCATCGCGCAAATCCTGATGGAACTTGATGCCCTCGGCTTCGAAGCGATCCGCCGTGGCATTGCCGCGGCGCAGGGCGGCGCGCTGCAGTCCGACTTCGACCGGCACATCGAGGATGAAGGTGAGATCGGGTTTGAGATCGCCGATGGTGACGCGCTGCATGGCATTGACGAGGCCGGGCGATACCTGCGCGAGCTGGCCTTGATAGGCGCGCGTGGAATCGAAGAAGCGATCGCACAGCACCCAGATGCCCTGGTTGAGCGCCGGCAGGATCACGGTGCGGACATGGTCGTCACGCGCGGCGGCAAACAGCAGCGTCTCGGCTTCCGGCCCGAGCAGCTTGCCCATCCCCGACAGCACGAGGTGGCGGATGATCTCAGCCCCGGGCGAGCCGCCGGGCTCACGGGTCACGATCGCGCGCAGCTTGGCGACATCGAGCCGTTCGGCGAGCTTGCGGATCTGGGTCGATTTCCCCGATCCCTCGCCGCCCTCAAAGGTAATGAAGCGACCGCGCAAGCTCGGCCGTTGGACTGTTGCTTCCGCCATGTCAGAGCTTCTCGACCCCTGCGCGGAACATTCCGATCACGAGCTCCTGGGCGCCGTCGAGCGCGCGGCGCATCGTCGATCCCGTGCCGACGGCATCGGCCGCGAACACCGGCGTTTCCATCGCGACATTGCCGCCGCGCCAGACCCGGACGACGCCGATCTGCTGGCCGGCGGTGATCGGCGCCTTGACCGGGCCGCTATAGATCACGCGCGCGAGCAGCTTGTCGTTGCCGTTCTTTGATACCATCACCTTGATCGGATCGGGGCTGACCAGCTTGACCGAGCGGCTCTCGCCGCCGAACACCCGGGCGTAGCCGACCGGCTGGTTGGCCGCGATCAGGACCCGTGTCTCGAAGCTGCGGAACCCCCATTCCAGCATCTTCTTGGCTTCGGTCGCCCGGTCGTCGGAATCCTCGAGGCCATTGACCACGACGATCAGCCGCGTGTCGTTCTGCACGGCCGAGCCGACCATGCCGTAGCCGCCTTCCTTGGTGTAGCCGGTCTTCAAGCCATCGGCGCCGGGCAAAGCGTTCAGCAGCGGGTTGCGGTTCTGCTGGCGGATCTTGTTCCAGGTGAATTCCTTCTCGCCGAACAGCTTGTACCGGTCCGGGTAAGTCAGGATGATGTGGCGCGCCAGGATCGCGAGTTCCCGTACCGTCATCTTGTTGGTCGGGTCCGGCAGCCCGTTGGAATTGCCGAAGGTCGACTTGGTCATGCCGAGCTCGCGGGCGCGCTTGGTCATGAAATCGGTCGCAAAGGTATGCTCGTTGCCGGCGATGCCTTCGGCGAGCGCGATGCAGGCGTCGTTGCCGCTCGGGATGATCGCACCGTGCAGGAGATCGTCGACCGAGACCTTGCTGTTGATCGCCGCGAACATCGTGGAGGTCCCGGACGGCGCCCCGCCCCGCCGCCAGGCGTTCTCGCTGATGCGGTACTCGTCGGTCAGCTTGATGTCGCCCTTCTTGATGGCGTCGAACACCACCTCGGCCGTCATCAGCTTCATCATGCTGGAGGGCGCGCGCAGCTCGTCGGCGTTTTTCTCGAACAGCACGCTGCCCGAGGAGGCCTCGACCAGGATCGCGGTCGGCGCGTCGCCGTCGAACCCGCCTTCTTCCTTCTTGGCGCCCTGGACGCTGTTGTTGGCGGCATAGACCACCCCGCCGCAGCCGATCGCCAGCACGACCGCGGCCGCGACCAGGCCACGCCAAGAACGCCCGGCGCGAGCGAACAACGTGCGGGGAATTGCGATCTGGGCTGCCATCGGCGATGTCCTGAAAGACTGCGTTCTAACAGCTGGAAGTATCGCAAACAACTGAGGTTTCGCCGCTTGTACACGGCCGGCTGGATTGCCGGCTGCGCCGAACGCCCGTATCCTTGGAACCAGCTAACGACAGCAGAACCGGCAAACAAGGCGGAAACGCGAATGTCATCCTCCCGCACCATTTCCGCCAACGGCATCGACATGTTCGTGCGTGAGGCCGGCCAAGGCCCACTGGTCGTGCTCTGCCATGGCTGGCCGGAACTGTCCTACTCATGGCGGCACCAGATCGCAGCCCTCGCCGCGGCAGGCTTCCGGGTCGCAGCCCCCGACATGCGCGGGTTCGGCCGGACCACCGCGCCGGCCGATGTCGGCGCCTACACGATCTTCGATACGGTGGGCGACATGGTCGCGCTGGTGGCCGCGCTCGGCGAGCGGACGGCGATGATCGTCGGTCACGATTGGGGCGCGCCGGTCGCCTGGCACGCGGCCCTGTTCCGTCCTGATATCTTCACCAAGGTCGCCGGCCTCAGCGTGCCGCCGCCGTTCCGTGGCCGCGGCCGTCCACTGGAAACCCTGCGCGAGGGCGGCATCACCAATTTTTACTGGCAGTACTTTCAGCCGCCGGGCGTGGCGGAAGCCGAGTTCGAGCGCGACATCGCCCGCACCATGCGGCTGGTGCTCGGGCGCGGCGTCTCCGATCCGAGCTCGATGTTCGTCGACGAAGCCAAGGGCTTCCTCGGCAAGCTGCCGGCCGGACTGCCGCTGCCGGCCTGGCTGACCGAGGCCGACATCGCCGAATTCGCCGAGGGCTACCGGCAGTCCGGCTTCCGCGGCGGCCTCAACTGGTACCGCAATCTCGATCGCAATTGGGAGCTGACCGCGCCCTGGCAGGATGCGCAGATCCATCAGCCCTCGCTGTTCATCGCCGGCTCGAACGATTCGGTGATTACCGGGCTGATCGGTGCCAAGCGGGTTGCGGACATGGAGCGCGTGCTGCCGAACCTGCGGCAGAAGCTGATTATCGAGGGCGCCGGCCACTGGATCCAGCAGGAGCGCCCGGCCGAGGTCAACGCGGCGCTGATCGCATTTCTGAAATGATCAGGCCAAAAGCTTGATTCGCAACGGCTTGCCTCAGTAGAGGCCGCGCCCGCTGAGCACTTCGGCCGGTCCACGCGCGTCGATCGGCACATAGGCCGCCGCCGGGCTCGGAGCCGCGGCGTAACGCGCGTCACTCTCGTAGGAGACCTCGCGCGGATTGTTCGGCACGCGGCGGTGCGACCGGCTCGAGGCCGACATTTCCGAGGTGGCGCTGACCGAGGCGTAGTCGGACTGGGTGTTGCCAAGACTGTAGGGCCGCCCTTCGGGCAGCGGGACATCGCCCCGGACCCGGCCCGACGAGGACGACATCTCCGGCACGAACGGCCGGGCCGAGGCGACCCGGACCATCGACGGGGACGGCGCCGGCGTACCGGTGCGCAGGGTCGCCATCAGCTGGCGGTCGTCGGAGCCTTCGAGCGGCGCCCGGCCGACATATTCGACGCGGACGCGCGCCACGCCGTTGCCTTTGAAATCAAGCAGTTCGGCGGCCTTGTTCGAGACGTCGATGAGGCGATTGCCGTGGTACGGACCACGGTCGTTGACGCGAACGACGAGCGATTTGCCGTTGCTCAGATTGGTGACGCGGGCGTAGCTCGGCATTGGCAAGGTCGGATGGGCGGCCGTGAGCGAGCCCATGTCGAACACCTCGCCATTGGCGGTCAGGCGGCCGTGGAAATCATCGCCGTACCAGGACGCCATGCCCTCGGCGCGGTAGTTCTCGTTCTCTTCCGGCACATAGGTGCGGCCGGCGACGACATAGGGTTTGCCGATGCGGTAGGTGCCGCCGCCCTTCGGCACGGGGTCGCCGAGCGCCACCACACGCGGGCTCGAGGACACGCCGTATTTGGGATCCACCCGGCTGGCGAACTGGTTCGAGGAGGCACAATTGGCGAGGACGAGGCACGTGGCCACCGCAACGGCGCCGCGCGCCGTCCGGATCATCGAATCTGGCCGTCTAATCCCCATCTGCCCCAAGTACCATTCTGCCCGGACCCGCGCCTACTTCGAGACGTCGGGATCGATTCTGTCACTGTGCGGCCCACCTCCGCACCGGATGGTGAAGATATCGCAACCGGAACACGGCGGAAATGGGGAGAGCCGCCGGGCGGTGGCGCCTTGGTGAATGGACCGTTGCGTTTCCTCCGTCCTTCTACGGACCGCGGCCCGCGCAGAACGCCCTCGCCTGTCCCGCTATCAGACACACTGTTGCAGCAAATCATCAGTCGGGGGGCATCTTCAATTCCAACAATTGAATCTTTTTGACTGTGCAAGGCTGCAATCGTTTTCTCTCGGACGTGGGGCGCAAAGGAAGTTTGCGATGATCGAGACGGTTACAGCGGTGATGGGCCTGGTGAGTGCGGCGATCTTCTTGGCGCACGCCGTGGAAGGCTATCGGTACCGGGCCTGACAGTCCGTTGAAGGCGGAAAGACGCGTCACCTCTTTCCAGGAGCGAATGTTCGGAAAGCTTTAATCAATTCGGATGAGCATCGATAGAAAGCAGGTGTATCATGCGTAGTCACGATTTGGTCTCCGACGGATTTCTAACCCTGACCGCAGCAAGCCTCGTGCTGCTGTGCTCCAGCCTGCTGGCCTTCGCTTTCGGCTGAACACGTGATGCCCTGGGCGCCGGTCTGCGCCCATGCGACAAGCGTCGGCTACCCTCACCTGATTTCTCGCCGCCCGAACCCCGGCTTTAGCCTTAGAGTGCCGGCGATACCAACCCAGACACGTGCTCGGCTGCTATGATCTGCACGGCAGTTCCGCCGTCTTCTCCCAGACCCGGTCCTGACGCATCCTCCGTCTTCCCAGCGAGAGGATTCGCGAATGACCGGCGGAGCAAGAGAGGGAACGTCTGCGCTGCTGGTCAGCACGGATGGCCGGTTGCTGATGCAACTGCGCGACGACCTTCCTCAGGTTTCCGATCCCGGCAAGATCAGCCTGTTCGGCGGGCGGCGGGAGGGCACCGAGTCCTTCCTGGAATGCGTGGTGCGCGAAATCCACGAGGAGATTGGCTACTACCTTCCGCCCGAACGTTTTGAGCTGATCGGTCGTTATTTCGGACCGGATTATTCCACGCCGGGCGGCAGCCTTCGCGGCGAGGTGTTCCTTGCGCGGGACGTGCCGATCGACCGGTTGAAGGTCACTGAAGGCCGCCTCGAGATCGTCGCCGTTGATGACCTCGAACGCATCAGCGGCAGGCTCGCACGGCCGGCGGAATATGCGCTCGCGATCTTCCTGAAGCGCGAACCGGTCACCTGAGCGATGAAACCAGCTCGCGGACGAGCTCGTCGATCATCGGCAGCGCATCCGCGGGATGGGCAACGTCGATGTCGTGCACATGCCAGTAGGTCACCTTGTCGGCGACCTCGGGGAACCGCCGCTCGATCAGCGGACGATGCTCGGCCTCCTTGAGCGCGATCACCAGGTCCACGTCGTCGAAATCAGCCAATGAACATGGCTGCGGATCGCGCGCCGCGCCCTCCGGAACGATGCCGTTGGCGCGAAGCCGGTCGTCGGCAAACACCGACATGGCGCCGACATTGTCGGGCGAGCCCCGTTCGGCAGCGCCTCGCGAGAAGGCGCGCCACGGCAGGTTTTCGCCGCGCGCAAGATGATTGAACAGCTCCTCTGCGTATCGACTGCGGTAGTAGTTGCCGGTGCAAAGGAAGAGGACGTGCTTCATGGGCATCATGATGGCCAACGGCGATGGTCGCGGTCAACCGTGGTGCGTGCATGCGACGATGACCCGCGGCCAATTGCTGCAGCCTCGGCGCCGTAGCATCGGCTGAAGGCCAGGTTGTCCTCGCGCTCAATTCAGTCGGTTCGCTGCCAGTGGACCGAGCTAACGGCCCATTTCGCTCCGGTGTTCTCGCCAAGTTCGCGTTGCGTTCGGCGTCGCCCTACGCTAAGGGCCTGATCCGAATGATCCGGAAGGGTGGCCGAGTGGTTTAAGGCACCGGTCTTGAAATACAGTTTCGGCCATCCCTCCCCGTCATCACCAGTCCGCGAACGTCCTATTTTGTTGGTGTTTGTGGACTGCCGATAGAGTGCCTGTACCGGCTGATATTGGCTCGTCCCGTCGCGTTGGGTGCCAATCCCGGTGCCAAAAGAAAATGCCCGGGACTAGCCCCATCATTAAAGGTTGGCGCGCGTTGGGGCGGCGCCGCTTTATCGCGTCCTAATCAGTTGGTGGCAATCCCGGTGGCAAAAAGCCTCGCCGCTGGCCAAGCGGAATAACCCAGGCTATTGGCATACATCGCTCAATCCTCCATAGTTTGCGTAGGTATTTCAGTCTGTTGTGCTAGTCGAGGATCATTATGTGGGTCCGGATTTTGGCAGTGGGAATAACTGGCTTTGCCGGCATGGGTGCAGTTGCAGCGCTCGCGAGAGATCCGGCGCCGGCACCGGTCGTCGAGTATCCAGTGGCGGAGCGCGCCAAGAAAGCCGATCGGCTCTCGCTCGTCCCAGAGCAGCGGACGGTCGGCAGCACCACGAGCGCGCTCCCGCGGTACAGCCAGCACCGATCACATCGGCACCGCCGCCACCTGCCCCGCAAACGAAAACCATCTTGGAGCCTCCGCCTCCTCCCGTCGTCGCTCCACGTCATCGGCACGAAGCGACCGATCCTGGTTCGAAAAAGAGAAAGCGGCGCGCCAGCAGCAAACAACCTCAAGCCGTGCAGGCCGAAAAGCCGATCCGCACCGTCGACTGTGGCGGAAACGGGCTGGACAGTCTCTTGCGGTCGATGCGGCTCAAGCCGGGTTGCTTGTGAGCCAACTTTCATGAGAACGACCCCAGTGTGGGCGGCACGCCGGGGTCGCCATTTCTAAACTCCCGACCGGGGGGTGGGTGTGAGAGCCGGGAGGTATTTCCCATGACTCCCGACGCTGCCGGTTGTTCCTGAAGTCTGCGTCAGCCCACCCGCAAGTTTTCGGCGGAAGTCTTGCCCCGATTTTCCCGCTCTTCGTAACTGACCTTTGCACCTTCATTGAGGCTGCTGAGACCGGCCTTTTCGACCGCCGAGATGTGCACGAATATGTCCTTGCCACCGTTGTCGGGCTGAATGAACCCGTAGCCCTTGGTGGGATTAAACCATTTGACAGTACCTGTAGCCACGTCGTCTCTCCAATTGAAGTAAGGCCTTCAGCCTAGCGTTAGCGCTGGACATCGCAAAGCCGCATAAATCCGGAGAGCTCGGCTCTTCCAAGGTTTGTGTGTGCGGCTGGCAACAGTCGTTCCCCCACGACCTTGCTAGACTATTGGTACTGGGATTTCAGGGCCCCAGGCTGGAAAATAGCAGGCCGCCGCCGGGACAAACCATTTCGGGCCCGGCGGCGTACTTTTCTGTCAGCTCACCGCGGCATGCCCGGGGTTCAGTTAACCGCTCCTCGATACGGTATGGCCGCCACCGGGACGAGATCGGACTGGCTCTCCTCCCCATTCGCCTGCTCGATCGCCCGCACGGCGTCGACCGCAAAGGCGAAGTTGCCTGCGACCGAACCGCAGGGCATCTCGATCACCGCCCTGTCTTCCCAGCTGCCGGCATTCTCGACCGCGAAGAACAGCCGGACCATTCCGGACCCCATGGGCTCGACTTTGCGGATGGTGGTGGCGAGGCACTGCGGCGCGCGCCGGCGGGTTGCGGTGCTCATGCCTGCCCCCTGAGCGCGTCCTGGATCGTGAACAGCATCGCCTCGATCCGGCAATTACCTCGGAGTTGAATATCGATGTCTTCGGTCTCCTCGACAAGGTAGGTGATCAGCGCGCGAAGGCCGCCCATCGTCGCTGGCGTCGTCCACAGAAGCTGGTCGAGAGCCTTCGAGGCAGCATCGCCAGTGGCACCGCTGACGTCATCAGCGTCTCCCCAGATTTCGCCGTGCCGCGCGAACGCGTCGTCAAGGGCGTCATGCGCCCTCTGGCGCTGCAGATCCGACGCCAGTGGGTAGGCGTCGATCTGCTCATGACTGTAGGCAATGCGAGGCGTGGCCTCGTCCCACGCAATTGCCACGAAGGGGCGAGTCCCAATGCCCTCTTCGATCAGCATCTTCTCTCGCCGGCAGTATTCGGCCGTGGCATCGGAGTATGCCTTTGCGGCCGCGCGGTGAGCCTCGATCAGAGCGAAGACGGGATCGTCCTGCTCGGCGGCGACGGCCATTACGGGGGTCCCGGCCAAGGCGGCCGCGGCGGTCCGGGCGAGGAATTGACGGCGGGAAGCAGCGGTGCTCATGCTGACACCCCCATTCGGATCACGTCGTCGACCAGCCGCCTCATCAGCAGATGCTCCCAGTCGGCATCGGCATCGCTGGTGTCCCAGTAGGAGCTCGCGCCGAACTGAGCGAGACGGGCTTTCACCGCAAGCCCGGCTATCGTGCTCGCAGGTATGGCAAGGATTGCCCGGCACGTCGCCTCCGACTCGTCAATGATGTCGTCGGGGTGTTCATGCAGGGGCGCCGACGCGACCTCCTCCTCGCATGGCTTCCATACTGCAACGGATATCTTGTACCGCTGGACGAAAGCGTCCAGTTGCGTTCCGAGATCGATTAATTTGGCGTCGGCGTGCTGCTGTGCGCCTGCGGCGGGCGCGCCGGCACCAGCCAAGGCGGCGGCAGCCGCCGTCCCGGCGAGGAAACGCCGTCGCGATGTGGTATTTGTGGTCTTAGCCTGTGACATGGAAGCGACTCCGTGTTGCTGGTTAGGGCCGGCTCGGAAGTTACCGCTTCCGTCCGGCCTGCTTTTTTGGTACACCGTAATTATGGCGAAGTCAATTCCGGTACACCAAAAAAGACGCGGCCGTCCCGCCACGGGACGCGACCCAGCTGTCACGATCCGCATTCCAAAAGATGTGCTTGATGCCGTTGAGACCTGGGCTGCTCGACAGGACGACACACCAGCCCGCTCGCCAGCGATAGTTCGGTTGGTCGAAATCGGGCTAAAGGCGAAAGGAAAATGAAGCCGTGGCTATCATTCCGCTCTTAATTGGAATTCTGATCATTGTTGTTGTTGGGGCGATCTGCTTCTGGGCAATCGACAGGTTTGCGCAAGACGGCCGATTAGCGAACCTTCTCAAGTTGCTGGTGGTGCTCGTTTGCTTAGGCGCGATTGTACAGCGCCTGCTTGTACTGACTTATTGAGCGGCGCCAATATTTAATACTTGCCGGCCCGGAGGCCATCCGCCGGCTGGTCGAGATCGGGTTAAAGGCGAAAGGGAAATAGCGTCGTGCCAGCGGCTTGGGATCGACCCTCTACCTACGCTTTCCGTGGTGGAGACGACACGAAGCAAGAAATCTACGTTGCCGTTGGCGCAGCTCTCACGGCTTGGGAAGAACTCGAGGCTGATATCGCTGGCCTATTCGCACACCTTACAGGAAGTGCCGATCAAGTTCATTTCGGTCCAGCCATTCGCGCCTTCGGCGCAGTCAGCGGCGCTAAAATGCGTGCTCAAATGCTCGATCTTGCATCAAGCGCTTTCTTTGAAAATCTAATCTTGTTTGACGAGCCGACCGAACCGGTCACGACCGCCGTTGAGGCGGTCACCGAGGCGCTCAAAGCGTACCGTGGTTGGTCTGACCGGCGCAACGATGTCGCTCATGGTGCCGTGCGAGAAGCAGACGATCCCGATCCGGAGAGCGAGACGCAAACCGGCCCCTGCACGTATCTTTTATATCCTTCAGAATCGAACACTCGAAAGTGGCCAACGCTCGGACCGCCAGCTTACAATTTCAATGCCCGCGAAATTTGCAAATTTGCTGATGGATTTATCGAACTGAGGCAACACGTCATCGACGTTTGCGAAATGATTGCCGTTCTGAACAGAAAACTGTCAAGTAACACCCCGTCCGCTGCTGATCAGGTCCGGTCTCCCAAAAGCTAAATGACCTACGTTTTCGGCCTTAGCGGCATGACGCACGCCTTACTCTGTCTGGTCGAATGTTCCTCATCGGGAAACAGCGGAAGCCACGCCTGCTCGTCCTCGTTCTTGGCAAAAATCGGTCCACACCAATTCCAGGTCAAGGAAGCTTTGGACCACGGAATGTCCGCTTTCGGCTGATCATTCTCGTCTGACTCGATCGGTATGGCGACGGCTGTGCTGTCCCAATAGATGCCTCCCGAAGGCAGCTCCAAATACTCGCATACGCCGGGGTCAGTCCCTTCATCGATCAGGTCGATAAGCTCATCCAGATCCTCGGCCACGAAGAAGCCGACAAGGTCGTGTTCGTCAACTGTGCGAACGAGAAACGCGGACATGGCTGGTCTACTCCTTGATCGGACGCCGCCCAATCTTCGCGGTGAGTTCTGCAATCCTCTTATCGTCCCTCGCCTTGATCGCCTTCCGTAACTCTTTGAGGTCGCCTTCGCTGAATGCCTCGTCTGCTCGGCGGTTGCGCGGGCCTGCCGATTTGGCACTTTCTACGGGCTGGCCTACGGCTTGTTTGGAGACACCGCTAGCCTTCGAAGGCCCCAAGTCTACAACGTCATCCCACTTGGAAAGTCCTTTCCCCAACGAAGGGCGCGGTTTTGGCGGCCGCTTCAATTCCTCCAGGGTCTTGATGCCGTCCTGAATAACATCCTCGGAGTACTTCCCTCCGAAGTGCGGTTCTTCGCCGAGGATCTTGTGCGCCGCCAAGCGCAGGGCTCCTTTGACAATCACGTCCATCCCGTGTTCGCGTAGCCATGTACGGTGACGCCACTCATCGTCAGAATAGTCAGGCTCTGTCGTGGGCACGCGAAGTATTTCTTGCAACTCGTCGACGGTCACCCCTCGCCCCATCTCGTCGTGGAATTTTTTAAGTGCATCGAGGAAATCGACAAGGCGCCGCATGAGGTAGATTGACTCGGTTTCGCTGCCGGCCATCGTGCGAAGCAATGCAGCTGAGAAGCCAGACAACGCCCGCTCTACCTCGCCCTTGGCCCAGTCCCGAGCGCGCTGCTTCTCGCGCTCTTCCTTCTCGGGACCGTCGCCATCGATGACTGTGAAGTCCGGCATTCTGCCCTCCCCGGATGGTTGATCCTCCCGCGACGGGCGCCCTTAAGCAAGACACTAAGGTGGTAGGCTGCGTTCGGTGATTTGGCGACGAGCCAACGGTCGTAGCCGTGCAGGTACCTGCACGGAGGTTTGCAATTAATTGCAAAAATAAAACCCGCCGATGAAGGCGGGTTCTGCGATTGAAGACTGCGGCGCGTTTTAAGCTGCCTGCTTTTGATCCTTGGCGATCATCTCGTTGGATGCGAACCATGAGATCCGCTTGAATGCCTGCACGCCCACCTTGCGGATAGCCTGCGTAAAGGCACCTTCTAGGGCTTCCCTGAATTCGGCTTTTTCAAATGGGTTCATGTTAGCAACTCCCAGCTGCGTAGAGGGTATAGGGTGCGTTCACTGCTTTTTGGTTACGTATAGCCATGCACCTTTTACTTCGACCGTGTCAAATGACGGAATCGCCAGTAAAGGTTCGGTTAACGCTTGGAAAAAGGTTCGATCGGCCGGGCTCCGTAGGTGGAACTTGATGTGGGACGCTTTCCTGATGGCGTGAGAAAGGGCGAGAACCCCGCCAAAAAGGCCTGTTAGAGCCTTCCCGTAGGAATCCACTCCCAAATCCTCAAAGTCAAACCGCGGAGCGAAGGTCATGTTCCTAACCCGGAGGACGTAACCATCATACCCCGGTAACATAGTGTGATTTACCTCACAAACAACCCAGCATTGGTCGCCGACGAAGAAGCCGTAGACCTCGGCTTTAGGATGGCCTCCGACAGCCAAGGGGCTCAGAACGCCAAAAGTCGCAGGCGCGAATTCTTCAAAGTCCTGGCCGTATCCCTCGCACTGAGCCTTCCATGTCGCCAAAAGAGACGGCCACGAACCGTTCTGCGCTGAAAGCATTTTGATCATATTGGGGAACATCTTTTGCGGGAATCAATCCAGGCACGCTATCGGAACGCGCTTAGCGAGACCAGTACCCAGAAAGTAGACATGCACCTCTTCCTCCGCCCCACCGTCATAGCCGGCGACAAGCTCGAGAACGACTTCGTGGTGATCCACGAAGGCCGCACGGTCGGCCGGATCAGGTTGGCGACAGAGCGCGCCCCTCCCCTTTGGACGTACAGCATCACCGTGCCGCTTCCCGTCCCTCCCTACGCCACGGGAGCCGGTGCGGATCTGGAAGAGGCCAAGGCGCTGTTTCGGAAGGCGTGGGAGAGGTTCTACGCCGGCCTCGATGCCAAGAGCATAGAACTCTGGCACCACACCCAGGACGCGGCTAAAGGGCGCTTCGGACGATCTGAGGAAAACTGATGAAGCACGTTGGCGACCGCCCCTACTCCGACCCCGAGAAAGCCGCCCGCAGGATCATGGACCACGCGCGGGCATTCGTGCCCATCCAGGACGGCGGGATCTACATCGAGAAGATCAACTATCCGTTCATCGACAAGGACCCCATGAACAAGGGCCCGCACGCGCCGCCGACTAAGCCCGCGCTACTCAAGTTCAGCTTTTGACATCGGACCTTCGCCGAAGCAGTTTCTTGATCGGCCAACCGGTCAGACATCGGAAGATGAAGCCGAGGACCATGAGTGGCACCAAGATTGGCGCATAAGCCAACATGCAGAGACCTGCCAACCATTTCGGATTGCGACGCTCCCGAGGCCCCTTATCCCGGTCGAGCCGAAAGTAAATCAACACTGCAATGACGTGGACCGCGAATACGACGGCCCAAATACCCGCAGCGAATGTCAGGCTTGGCACGCAGCCTCACCACGGCGGTCTCGTAGAGTATTCGCTTTTTTCATAGTTCACTCGACCTCCTCCGGCTTCCAACCCCCGCAGTGGCGGAGGTATTCCATATGGAACCCGCCGCCCGGCATTATCGTCGAGGACAGCGAACTTGTTCAGAGCGGGACGTGTGTGAGAATGCCGCAGCCCGGGAAAGACCCGTTCGCTTAAAAAAAACACCAGCGCCGTTGCCGGGCTGGTGTTGTAGTTCCGGGGACGTGTAGCGAGCGCCCCCACGTTGGCAATTTTCTGCAAAACCTGCCGCGCAAGACAATGCGAAATTCGTCTAAGCGATTCGCGCTGTCGCCCCTGAATACCTATCTTTTGGGGATGCCAAAATTCGAGTTTTGCCTGCCGACGGTCGGAAAAACCGTGCCCGCGGGACCCGAATGGTTCCACGAGATCAAGTACGACGGCTACCGCCTGCGCCTCGAGCGCGACGGAGAGCGCGTCCGGCTGATCACCAAGGGCGGCTATGACTGGACCAAGCGCTTCCCTTGGATCGTGGAGTCCGCCCTCAAGAACCGCCAGAAGCAGTTCGTGATCGACGGCGAGGCAATCGTCCGCGGCGTGGATGGCTACTCGGACTTCAACGCCCTGCACTCCGGCAAGCATAATGCCGAGGTCGAGATGCTCGCCTTCGACATCCTGGCGATTGATGGCGACGATCTGAGGGAGCTGCCGCTGTCGATGCGCAAGACGAACCTGCAGCAACTCCTCGCGCGGCGGCCGGAGGGCATCTTCGTCTCTGACTTCGAGCAAGGTGAGATCGGCCCGGACCTCTTTCGGAAGGTATGCGAATTTGGCTTTGAGGGCCTGGTGTCGAAGCGCTCGGATCGACCGTACCGGGGCGGCCGATGCTCGCACTGGGTCAAGGTCAAAAACCGGACCCATGCGGCGATGTCACGGAAGTTCGAGTGACTATGGCTGCCGCTGGTCCTTTGGAACTTGCCTCTTTCTCGGTAGTTGGACCAGCGGTGCACGTTGCGATTTAGGGTTTAATCATATGAATCGGCCGCTGACAGTTCTCGCATTTTGCGCTCTCTTCACCTTTCCCGGCATAGCGTCGGCGCATCAGCTGAAGACAGAGCGCAGTCAGACGTCCGATTTTAGCTCTCGTCAACGCTGCGTGTGCAGCAGCACATGGCACAGACCCGCCCGCATCGCCCGATATACGCGGTATCGACTAAGAGCAGCATATTTGATTGGCTATGATCCTCTACCGTACCGATACGGCTCGACCTACGTGTTCGAGCCGCCGTATCGCTATTATCGGCGGTAGGGCAGCGGCCCCGTAAAAACCCCGCTTGCGCTCCACCGCTGGTTGCGGGAAGCTTCCTGCTCGTCTTGGGGCAGGCAACATGGAAATCTTTCTCTTCTGGATCGGCTTTTCGATCCTCGTCGCGGTCGCGGCCAATGCGCGCGGGCGCAGCGGCATCGCGTGGTTCTTTCTGTCGATCGTGATCTCACCACTTCTTGCCCTGCTGTTCGTGCTGGTGATGACACGTAAAGACTTGCCACCTCCCGCTCCCGCTCAGCACGCGGCAGGCCCGTTCCAGGCGGGGGGAGTGCTATCCGGCATTCCCTATCGGCTGCTACCCGATGGATCGGTCGAAGCTGTCATGCAAGGGGCGACTGTTCGATTTTCAGATTATGCAAAGTTTGCTGTTGCCATCGGCGCCCCTCTCCCACCGCCTGCTCCGCCGTCACAGCACAGGCCGCTTGAGACGCTTAGAACTCCAGCCCTTTGGGCGAATGTCGATCGGAGCGAGAAGTGAGGGCCATCGGCTGGTCGAGACCGGGCTGAAAGCGAAGGGGGAAATAAAGTTGAGCAATACCGACGGCAACACGCCGGATGACGATGGACTGGCCGTTGAATTTTTGTCCGGAAGTAACGGCCACACGAAGAGCATCCCCACCCTCATTCTGCAGGGCTTAATTGTTCCCGAAGAAAAGGTTGCTGAGGGAATTTTGGTCAAATCAACTTCCGCGGTTTGGGCGGACATTGCCAAGATGCTCGCACGGGATTGGACGCTAGCATCCGAGCTGACGCCGACGCAGTGGGAAGAGATGGTGGCTGGCGCTTATGAGCGCACAGGATACAAGGTGATTCTTACTCCACGATCAGGAGATTTCGGACGAGACATCATCGCTACATCGGCAGGCATCGGATCAATCAAAATCCTAGGATCCGTCAAGAAATACGCGCCGGGTCGACTAGTGGATGCGGAAGCCTGCCGGTCATTGCTTGGCGTCCTCGCAGCCGATCAAAAAGCATCGAAAGGTATCATTACAACCACCTCCGATTTCGCGCCGATGATCAAAACCGATCCGTCCATCGCACCGTTCTTGCCTACCCGATTGGAATTGGTGAATGGACTTGAGCTCAAAAAATGGCTTGCTGAGCTCAGTATCTAAACGAACTTAATCGATCTTGAGCATCACGCGTTCCCGGCCGGCGTTGCCTTCTGGAGCGCCGTCATCGCGGCCTGCTCCCGGCTGGCTTCGATCTGGTCGGCAAAGTCGGTGCAGCCTTTGACGGCCTCAGCCGCAGCCTGGACCATTTCCATGGCGGCCTGCACCGCCTCGGCGATCTCGCCAATTTCACGAAAGGTCGAAATTTCCTTCTCGCGCGCACCGCTGCGCTGGCGCTCGGAAACGAAAAATTCGGCGAGACATCGCGGGTCGGCTACGGTCATGGATTTCAAGATGAGAAGCCGCTCGCCGAGCGCTTGCCACTGCAACAGAAATTGCTCGCGATCATTGCTCATCGACCGCCGCCATACCAGCTCGGTTTCTTTCCCGTCGAGTTACGTTTCGCCTGATTTGCCACCCGCTTCAGGCTAGACATGACGTCTTCGTCGGCGATGACGCGGTACTGGCCGTGGTCCGTCATCAAATCCACAGTGCCGTGATGCGACAGATCGGGACCAGAGTTTGGATTGCCGACAATGGAAGGCGAGCCAATGCTTTGTATGCCGATATGGCCAAAGTCCGTGGCCGGGCCGCCAATCGCAAGATGCCTGAAGCCGATCTCCTTGCCTGCATTGAGATCGGTGAGCAGTCCAAGATGCTTCTGCGCGGCATCGGCATTGACCACAAACTCATCTCGCGACAGCATCGCCGGGATCGAGTCCGATGTCCGCGTGCCGGGACCGGTGATCAAGCCACCGGTTGCGGCGGTTACCGGCTGCTCGGTTTTCTGCTGTGGAACAAGCAGGTTCTGCGCGAAACTTGATATTGCGTCGCCGAGCTTCGAGAACTTTTCATCGGCACTCTCTGCAGCGTCGCCGAGGCTGGCAACGTCTTTCGATGCATCCGGCAATGCGCCTTGCTGCTGCTGATCAGCCTCTGGTCGCGGTTGCGGCAACGGAACACCATTCGGAAATTCCAACGGCAGAGAATTGAGCTGTTCCTGGTTGTATTTCGGAAACGTGATCGGCGTGCTGATACCCGGCTGATAGGGGCCAGCTGGGTTTTTCTCTCCGCCAAACTCATAATCGTTGGAGGACGGAAAGATCCCTGCGGCGCCTCGGTCGATGGGCACATCGGGAACAAACTGAGCCGACTTCGGATCATAATGCCCGCGAACAGCCGGAGGGTAATCCTGCGACACGCCGCTCGGCGATTTATTAGGGACTGAAAATCCGCCCTGCCGAGCAATGTTTTCGTTAAGGGCGCGCTGTGATTGCCAGTCCCGCTTCAGGTCTTCAAGAGATTGGGCCTGATCAGCACGGAATGATTCCCGGGTCGCTGCCCCCGGGGAAGTTTCTGGAATAGAAGCGGGGGAAGATGAAGACGAAAATGGAGACGAAGATGAAGATGGAGACGAAGCCGCCTCACGTGCCAGCCGGTCACCCTCAACGGTTCGAACACCGGTCTGACGGGCGGTCTGCTCGTATTGTGCGGCCCCGGACGTGATCTTATCGGCCGCCTGCCCCATCTTGCCCGCGGCGTCATTGGTTTTGGCCGATGCGTCACCGAGCTTGCTGGTGCTGTCCTTCAGCGTGTCGTTGTCCGAAGGACGCTCTCTGCTTTCGGTACTCTTTGTTCCGCTCAACGTCTTCAGAATGCCTTGGAGTAAGCTAACCTGCTTGTCGCTGAGTTCGTTAAGCTTCTTTTCTTCCTCGAGCTGTGCATCCATGTAGCGCAGCGAGGTGACGTCGGTCGAAAGCTTCCGGCCCTCATCGTCCTTGGTAAACTTCAGATTTGACTCGCGCTCGAGGTAGTCAGCTGAGCGAATTTCGGTCTGCGCTTTCTTACCCGCTAGCCCGTCCTATTCGTGAGAGTGCGGCTTTTGGGCCCGATTGATGCGGCCGTACATCTGCTCTGACGAGGCGCACAGGATTGCCTTCGGCTTTTCACCGCCTGACGACCGGTACTTTGCAACGC
>NZ_JBWJZD010000050.1:0-37445 GCF_056429065.1 Bradyrhizobium sp. USDA3010 | reverse complement strand
AGCGTCACCTCGTCGAATGCTGCTTCTCAAAGCTCAAGCAGTTCCGCCGCGTTGCAACCCGCTTCGAAAAGACCGCTCGAAATTATCGCGCCGTCGTCACTCTCGCAGCCATCGTCCTTTGGATGCGATAAGTGTCCACACGACCTAGATAGCGGGATTTGGAAACCGGCGACCGCCCGTCGGCTTGATCCGTCGCTTGAAGATCTGCAGGCAGACGTACCGCTCAATCCATCGCTGGCGCGCACAGCAGCGCCTCGAGCTGGCGCCGACCTTGTTTCATTGCCGCGGACCAATCCCCGAGTCGCTCCTGCACGACCACTTCGAATGTCGGATACCACAACGATTTTCCGTCGGCCTGAGCCCAGTACCAGGGATAGCCCGGTGGCAGGAAGACGACGCCGGGAATCCCGAGAGCTCCGGCAACATGGACGGAAAAACTATCAGGCCCAACCACCGCGTCGAGATTGGCGATCGCGGCGATCAATTCCGCTGGGCTGTCGATATGCACGCCGGCATCGATCGAACGGCTCCATCGCTTCATATCGTGCCGTTTGGGGTTGGTCATCAAGCTAACTAGGATCGATTGGCGCAACAGCCCTTAAGGCCGTCTGCCGCTCGCTCGCCCAACTGACGCAGGCGCGACCGGGGACGCCGCTCAGACAATCAGCGCACCGGCTCACGATACGCGAAAGGAATTCGCGGCGATGTGCGACTGTCAAACGGGCCAGTGCGTGACAGGTCGGGCAGCTGTAGGGAAATCGGACGTGCCAGGATGATAACGTCAGTTTCGGATCGCTGAACGGCGCGGCTAACAGGCCTGACCGTACCGACCGATCGCTGCTCCGCGACAAATGCTGCCCAGCTGTCGGATTCGCGGTTGCGCAAACAGGAAAGAGCGCGCGCTTCCAGGCCCGTATCCATCCAGGCAAGCGCGTGGTTCCGACATTTTTGTTGCTAACATGCCATTATTGACGCAAAGCGAATGCGCCGTTGCGAACGCTGCCAAGCGTTCTGCGACACCAGGCCGCAAAGCCGGAGCGGCGTTGCCTCGGTTATGGTGGCCCAATTCCTGCTTGGAGTGCGCGAGCACGCAACAGGAGAGGAGGTGGGCGTGGGTCTCGATTTGCCAAATGACGATCTGATCCCGAGCCCGCTGCCGGCGATGCACTCGACTTGTCCGTTTCATGCCGATAAAGCCGGCGCGCATCGAGGAGAAGGGAAGACGATGCTTCTAACCGGCGCATCGCGCGGAATTGGTCACGCTACTGCCAAGCTGTTTTCAGAAGCCGGCTGGCGTATCATTTCTTGCGCGCGCCAGCCGTTCGACGGCGAGCGCTGCCCGTGGGAATCAGGGAACGAGGATCATGTCCAGATCGACCTCAGCGACCATCGAATGCTGCCGCGCGCGGTGAGCGAGGTGAAGAAACGTTTGAGCGGCGGAGTGTTGCACGCCCTGGTGAATAATGCCGGGATTTCGCCGAAAACACCTAATGGGGACCGGCTAACGTCCTTGACGACGTCCACCGAGACTTGGATGAGGGTCTTCCATCTCAATCTCGTGGCTCCGATCCTGCTGGCGCAGGGTTTGTTTGACGAGCTGAGAGCTGGGTCAGGATCGATCGTCAATGTGACTTCGATCGCCGGATCGAAGGTGCATCCGTTTGCTGGAAGTGCCTATGCGACGTCGAAGGCGGCGCTTGCAAGTCTCACACGCGAAATGGCACATGATTACGCGCCGCACGGCATTCGTGTGAATGCGATCGCTCCCGGCGAAATCGGGACGGACATGTTGTCGCCCAAAACCGAAGCGCGTCTTGTGCCCACTATCCCGCTGCGCAGAGTGGGAACGCCCGATGAGGTGGCCAAGGTCATCTTCTTCCTGTGCTCAGATGCTGCGAGCTACGTCACGGGAGCCGAGCTGCCGATCAACGGTGGGCAACATCTGTGATCTGCCTCGCCTTGCGAGGCAGCTGACTTGAGCTGCAGCAGTGGAACGTGCGTTCTACGCTGACGTCGGGCATCCATTCCGCAAAAGAAACGCACTGAAAGTTTATCGTCGTGCCACGAAAAGCTGTTACGCTTCTACGGCGTCTCGTCAACACTTGGCCCTAGATCGAGAATGACATGCCTAACGAAGCTCGCAAACCAGAACAAGTCGCCAGGGAGGATGATCAAAACAACGGAGACCGCCTCATGCTGCATATCGCTTCCGCACGCGAAAGACCTGCTTCAGAAGTGGAGCCGCAACGCGAGCTCTCCGTCGAGCCATTGCGCGAGAGCGCACTGACCGGCATCTTCGAAATATCGAAGATACTGACCGCTCCTTGCCGGCTTGAAGTTACCTTGGCCCACGTTCTCGATCTTCTGCAATCGTTTGTGCAGATGCGACACGGCATCGTCTCACTGTTCGACGATGACGGGATGCCAGACATCACCGTGGGCGACGGCTGGAGCGAAGGCAGCGACGAACGGTACCGGGCGCGCTTGCCCCGGAAGGCGATCAACCAAATCGTCGCGGAGGACCGACCTCTTGTCGCCGAGGATGTGGCAGCCGAGCCGGCATTCAGCGCTGCCGACCTCGAGGTGCTGGGCGCCTCGGATAATACACCCGTCTCGTTCATCGGAGTGCCAATTCGCATCGACCCCAAGGTCGTGGGTACGCTGACAGTCGACCGTATCCGCGACGAAAGGTCGAGTCGCCGGCTCGATCACGACACACGGCTGCTTGCCATGATCGCCAATTTGGTGGGACAGACAGTGAAGCTGCACCGCTTGTTCGCCTGCGACCGCGAACGGCTGATGGTGGAGAAGGACCGGCTACAAAAGCAATTGTTTGAGCTTAGGCAACCTGCACGGGATCGTAAGAAGGTCCACGTTCATGGCATCATTGGCGACAGCCCGGCGCTCCGTGGGCTTCTCGAGAAGATCGCGATCGTAGCCAAATCGAACAGCACGGTTCTACTGCGCGGTGAATCCGGGACCGGAAAGGAACTGGTAGCCAAAGCCATTCACGAGTCGTCATCTCGAGCCAAGCGGCCCTTCGTCAAACTGAATTGCGCGGCGCTGCCTGAGACGGTCCTGGAGTCCGAATTGTTTGGCCATGAAAAAGGTGCCTTCACCGGCGCGTTTAGCTCGCGCAAGGGGCGCTTCGAGCTTGCTGACAAAGGGACACTATTTCTAGACGAGATCGGCGAGATTTCGGCGCCGTTCCAGGCGAAATTGCTGCGAGTTCTGCAAGAGCAGGAGTTCGAGCGCGTCGGCAGCAACCAGACCATCAAGGTCGATGTTCGTGTCATAGCAGCGACCAACAGGAACCTGGAAGAGGCCGTAGCGAAGAGCGAGTTTCGCGCAGACCTTTACTATCGGATCAGCGTCGTTCCTTTGCTCCTGCCGCCGCTGCGTGAGCGGCGCAGTGATATTCCGCTGCTGGCCAGCGAGTTTCTCAGGAACTTCAATAACGAGAACGGGCGTACGCTGACCTTGGATGCGAGCGCGATTGATGTGCTGATGAATTGCGGCTTTCCCGGAAATGTCCGAGAGCTTGAAAACTGCATTCAGCGCACGGCGACGCTGTCCGCCGGGCCAGCGATCGTGAGAAATGATTTCGCTTGTTGCCACGGCCAATGTCTTTCCGCCATGCTGTGGAAAAGTACATCGGAGGAGATGATCATGCCGGCGGTCCCGAGCACGCCGGTACTGGCTAAGTCGATCACTCCGCTACCTGAAGCGACCGCGCCGGCTCCGCCAGGCGGCAGCGAGTTGGCCTCGCTGGCTGTTCCTCCCGGCACAGTCCTCGTAAGTGGCGCGAAGATCGCCGATCGCGAGCGAGTCATTGCAGCCATGGAAAAATCTGGATGGGTGCAGGCAAAAGCAGCGCGCTTGCTGGGGCTAACGCCGCGTCAGATTGGTTACGCGTTGAGGAAATACGGAATCGAGATCAAGCGGTTTTGAGCGCAAGGATCTTGGCGTCACTTACCTAACGTGCCCGGCGGCGGCACGGCGCTGTCGCGGCTTCGACGCATGTCGGTATTCGTCCCTCACAAAACCGGGCCAGGTCGCTCGATCGGCTCCGTCCAGGCCTTTGTAATGGCGAGCACAGTCCAAGGAGAGTCGTTGTGGTACGAGACTTGCTGTTCTCTTCGCAGTGTCGTAACTTCTGGAGCAACTCCGTGCACAATGTCGTCTGCATCAAACAGGTTCCCGACTCTGCACAGATTCGCGTGCACCCCGTTACCAATACGATCATGCGTCAGGGCGTGCCGACCATCATCAACCCATATGACCTCTTTGCGCTTGAGGCCGCGCTGGAACTGCGCGATCGGTTTGGCGGCGAAATAACCGTGCTTACAATGGGCCCGCCGTCGGCGGAAGACTCTTTGAGGAAGGCGCTGACCTATGGCGCCGATCGCGCCGTACTGCTCACCGATCGATGCTTTGCGGGCTCCGACACCCTTGCCACGACGTATGCACTGGCAACAGCCATCCGAAAGATCGGTAAGGAATATGGCCCGGTGAACCTCATCTTCACGGGCAAGCAGACCATCGACGGCGATACCGCGCAGGTTGGGCCCGGCATCGCAAAGCGCCTGGGCGTGCTGCAGCTTACCTACGTCGCCAAGGTCAGATCCCTGGATCTCGCCGCACACACAATCGAAGCGGAACGACGTTCCGAAGGTGGTATCCAGGTCCTGCACACGAGGCTGCCCTGTCTCGTCACCATGCTGGAGGCGACAAACCACATTCGGCGCGGCGCGATGGCGGATGCCTTACGTGCCGCACGGGCGCCGATCGTGAAATGGAGCGCGCACGACGCAGGCGTTGAGGACATCTCCAAATGCGGTCTCAAGGGCTCACCGACCGTCGTCAAGCGAGTGTTCGCCCCCTCTGCACGCGCTCAGAAGGCGGCCTTGGTTGAGGCCACGGAGCAACCCGCGCAGGCGCTGATAGACGCTATCTTCAAGTATCAACCCAAGCTCGAAGCCGATCTTGCGGTATCAGCCCGTGATGCTTGATCTGGATAGAAGGTCAGTCAGACCAAAACACAAGTCCAGCTTCGAGATGGCGGTGACGACGAGGCGAAACCGGTCTGCATCCGGGAGCACCATGCTAGGGCGATGCCGTTTGCACGCCCAAGGTGCTGTCATTTGGTTCAGGGTGTGAACGGTCCGCTGTTCTCGACGGTTTGGCGGTGCCCCGATAGATGGTCAGTGCCGCGATGATACCGAGCGTGGCTGAAAACATCAGCCAATACGCCGGTGAAGCCTTGTCGTTGGTCCGCTCAATGAGCCAGGTCGAGGCCAACGGCGTAAAGGTCCCAAGCAAGGCGGCCGCGAGTGCGAAGGCCAGGGAAAAGCAAGTTGTGCGCACATGCGCGGGCACGATCTCAACGAGCGCGCCCAACATAGTTCCGCTGTAGGTGCCAAAATAGAACGAGAACATCATCGCGACCGCCAACATCTTGCCGAAGGTGGGAGCGCTTACCAGCCAGTTCAAAGCCGGATACGCGCTCATCAATGCAAGGCCGGCAATGGCGAGCAGAACTGGCTTTCGGCCGATACGGTCGGAGACGGCGCCGCCAATTGGATTCCAGATGAAATTGGTCATGGCGACCAGGAGCGTCACCAGGAGAGCATCCTGAGCGGACAGCTTCAAGACTGTCTTGCCGAAAGTGGGCGTGTAAACGGTGACGAAATAGAAGGTCGTTGTGCTCAGGATCGCCATCATCATTCCGAGAACGACTATGCGCCAGCCGACCAGCGCCGAGGCAAAGATCTCGCGGGTTTTCGGATGCTTCTTCATCGCCAGAAATTCCGGCGTTTCCTCCAGTGTTCGACGAAGAAGGAAGATAAGCGGGATGATAAGGCAGCCGAGAAAGAATGGAATGCGCCACCCCCAAGAGGCGACGGTTTCGGCCGGCATCGACTCGTTCAGCAGGTAGCCCACGCTCGCCGCAACAAAGATCGCGACCTGCTGGCTAGAGGATTGAAAGGATGTATAGAAGCCGCGATTGCCCGGGGTTGCGATCTCCGCCAGGTAGACTGAAACGCCGCCGACCTCGACGCCGGCGGAAAAACCCTGCAGCAGCCGTCCAGCCAAAACGATAGTCGGGGCTGCAATGCCAATGGTCGCGTAACTGGGACAGAAAGCGATAATGACAGTGCCGATCGCCATGATCGATAGTGTGATGATCAGGCCTTTTCGACGGCCGATCTGATCGATATAGGCGCCGAGGACGATTGCGCCTACTGGACGCATTAAGGCACCCAACCAGAACACGCCGAAAGTGTTGACCAACGAGGCTGTTTCACTTTCGGATGGGAAGAAGGCTCGTCCGATAGCGCTGGCGTAAAAGCCAAACAGGAAAAAGTCGAATTGCTCGAGGAAATTGCCGCTGGTTGCACGCAGGATCGCATTGACGCGCGATTTAACCGTCCCGTGCCGAATAAGTGTTTGTGACACGCGAGTTTCCTTCCCGTCTAAAATGGCCGGTTCGGAAAACCTCACGCCAGCCCAATTGCATCAGGCCGTGACTTTGTCATTGGTGACATTACCGACCGAGCGGAAGGCCTGATCTTTTCGGCGTATTTTCGGCGATAATTAGATTAGTGCACATATTTCAGCGCCAGTTCGCGGAGCACCAGCAGATCTCAACGCCAATTGCCGCAAGCTCACTTCACCTCAAACAAGAATTGACGAATACCTGAGGCGATTCGTTTGCCGGCTCACGGCAGCTATGAGGCTTGTTCGGGCGATTCTGGCGGTCAAGGACGTATGCCCCTCGTGGGCAGAGGCTGGCACTTATTCGCTGCTCGATTTCCGACAGCCATGCAAACCGTGTCAGACTCAAGACACCTGTCCTGATCAGCCGGCATGAACGTTTTACCAAACTATTCCGAAACTTATGGCGCGAGACCAGGGTTGGCACGGCGATTGCTGGAAACGTGCAAGACCACAGGAGCGGACGAGTGCAGGCGGAACGGGTAAGAGCAGCGGCGCTGTTTTCTCAGACGCTCGTGGGGGCGAGCTGCCGACATCTCGCGCAGATCGCGGCGGAAGCTCCTAAGAGCGCGTTAGACACGCCTCCTTCTAGCAGCACTGTCCCAAGCGCGTAGCCAGTCAAAAATGAGCAATGAGCAGAAACCGCGGAGATTGATGCATCTTGCGACCGACGTCAAGCGAGGCTCGATCGCGCAAACAGAGCCCCCTCCTGTGACGCAAAATCCCGATGCTTTTGGGCGGGCCAATAACTCACCATGAATCTGCGCGTGATGTCTGGAGGCGCCAACCATGCGCGGAATTGGACTGATCTGGATCGTAATCCGACAGAATTATCGCCACTTCAATCAATGGGCGTGCTCCATGTGTGAACAGGATTGGGCTCAAGACGCCCGGCTAAGGGGGCCGCGAGGATGCAAAGAGTAGAGTTCGCCTCGGAGGCGACGGCGATCATGAGCGCCATCGCGCCAACTAGCTCGTCTGTCTCGACTGGCCAATAGCTGGTCCCGACGAGAATTCGCTTCTTCAGGGCTCGTTCTCCCCTCATGGCTATCGTCCAAATGACGTCTTCTCAAGCTTCTCGATTTTCGCCGGATCAGCATCCGCAGAGTTTTTGCGCGCATTTGACTGAGCGTGCGCGAGCTCTGTTTGGCGCGCATCCCTTTGCTGAGGAGCTGTCCGAAGAGCAGGTTGGTAGCCTGCTGCCTGAATACCTGGCGATGTCACAGGCGTTTCCCTACCTGCAGGCAGGGTCGCAAAAAGATCTCATATTCGATGCAATGCGTCATAATCGGGATCTTCCCAGGGATATTGAACTGACCAGCGTCGTCGCTAATTTCATTTGTTGGGATGAGACGGGCGGCTATGGCCGAGTTCTCCAGGGTGGCAAGGCGGCGCTACCCGATATTCTGCTGACCGAAAATTTTCACTCAAATCTGTTTAGAAGGGATGCATCGCGACTGCTCGGCAGAGCAATACGTCCCAACTATAGCGCCACGACGAACCGGTACCTGCATTCTCTCTATGATGGGTTGTCAGCGAAAGACCCCGTGGTGCGTTGCGCCTACATGGTCGCCTTTGAGTTGCATGCTGCGGACATGATCCAGGCGCTGTGGACCACTACGGTCAAAACCTTTGATGCGAGCCCCGACGATCTTGAGTACTTCCGGAGCCACGTCGGTGGAAAAGATCCAGCCGAGCAGTATCATGGAGAAATGACAAGCCGCCTCATTGGCGAACTTGTTCCGGCTGATCGCAACGGTTTCTTTTTGGACGAGTTCGATCGAGCCTATCGACTGAACTTGCAGTGGTGCCACGATCTGCTCCGGATTGTCTCAGTTGAGCAAAACGACCGATCTGAAATCGAACACCGTGGCCATTGTCATTGTGGTTCTGTCAAATTCCGCGTCCGGGCGCCGCGGCAGCTCTCTGCAGTTCGATGCAATTGCTCGATCTGCCGGATGTCTGGATTTATGCACTTGCTGGTACCTGGCGATAGGCTCACGATTGAATGTGGCGAAGAGTTCCTCATCACTTATCAGTTCAACAAGAACATCGCCCGACACACGTTTTGTCGGGTTTGCGGGGTCAAGCCATTCTATCGGCCGCGGTCGAACCCAGCCGGATTCAGCATCAATGTTCGATGCCTGGATAAAACAACGATCGAAAGCATCAGAATAGACGAGTTCGATGGCGAGCATTGGGAACAAGCATTCGGCTCGATGCAACCAGGACCCAGGCTCTGCATCGAAGAACAAACCCCGGAGTGAACCCAATGGCGCGTTCAGCAAATGACAAAAAGGGCCTACTTTCAGAAGAGGCTCTGACGAAATTCCGCGTAGAGCTCTTGGTGAAGGGCACGATCGTGATCGGCTCCCAGACGTTATTTACACAGGATGAACTGGCGAGGATCAATCAGCTGCAGGCTGAGATTCCCGAAGAAGAGGTGCGCTTGGGAGATGCCGGCGACTCGCACAACGTCTTTGTCAAACGCGTGAGGGTGGACCCGCCCGGCCGCAGTCCCAGCAATGTGGATGGCGCAGCGCCGAGGCAAATCATCGATCTGCTTGAAAGGAAAGACCGCGGATTCGCATTAAAAACGATCCTGGGAGCATCGTCAGATTATGTGATTCGCAGATGCCAGTTGCATCGTATGCCTCCCGGTTCGTTTGTTGGCATCCATTTGGATGCCGAGAGCGATCCAGACTTTGAGTACTCCGTAATTGTGCAGCTCGCGCAAGATTTTGAGGGTGGCGAATTCGTCGTATATCCGAGCGCGTACGAGCAGCAGGTATTTCGACCACCATTTGGTGCGGTGCTTGTCACAACATGTAGGCTGCGGCATGAGGTAAAGCCTGTATCCGCCGGGGAGCGCCGGTCGCTGGTCTACTTCTGTTCGAAGCGCAGCGGCACAAACCGACGCGTCATCGAAAGCTCTACCAGCGGCCATGAAGCAAGTTAGCTCGAGTACCTGCGAGTAAGATGAGTGGCGCGGAGGTCTCTGCGCTGAGTTCGGCAGATCGCACCCATCTTGCAGAAGATCTGTCCTGCGAAGCGGTTTGTCGCTGCGGAACGCGCTGTCAAATCGGATCCGCCGAAGACCGTCGCGAGAGCCATTCGGAAAGGAATGACGTGGTGACCCGTCAAGGTCCCGCAGCGAGCTCGCGCGCACAAAGGGGGCGTCTGCCGTTCCAGATTCCACCGGAACGGGGTGACGAAGACGTTGGTCAAAGTGGGAACCGGGCGTTTCGAACAGTGAACACGTTTTTGCTGGGTCCATCTGTTTTGGAGGGCCAGTGCGGAGATGCGTTCGTTGGGCGCCGATCGTCAGCTGATCCGCCCGCTGCAATGAGCGTGGCGGTAGATGGTGGAATTCAGCGACCGAAATTGCTCTGGCTTAAGGGAGTCGGCGCAAACACCCGCGCGGACAGGCTGCTCCTCGCCCAGGCTGCCAAAATGCTGAGCGGAGCCATGGAAGAAGCCACGATCGCACAACTTGCCTCATAAGAATACTGGGGCAACATCGCGGCACGACCTCGTCACGGTTTTCGAACTGCGGGTGTTCCGGCGCGTGCTCGACCGTGTTGTCGCGCCGCTCGTAGAAAGCTGCGGGCTCGTCAGGTTCTCGACAGCTATCCGGCCTAGCATAACAGGCGGATGCTGGGACCATTTGGGACGGTGTGTGCGAAACCAGGGTTTAGTGCAAAGGGCAGGCGAAGAAAAGCGGTTAGCTGATGCTCTAATCGCACTCGCTCGATTGCCCGATTGTCCATGCGGCAGCCGAGACCCAGATATTTCACCGTCGAAAGTGACCGCGAATGAACTTTCCCTCTCCTGGTCGCGCGCTTCAGCAGTCGGGCAGCGTGGGCGCGCAAGACAACTCGTCGGTCGCCCCCTCGGCGGACGCGGCGGCGTTCGAACAACAGCTGGGAGAGATCGCCGATGCGGGTAGTGGCGTGCCGGAGCAGACCTCCGCCCGGCTGGTCGGCGCATGGCGAAGCGAGGGGTTGCCCCTTACGGATACCGATGAGCATGAATATTCGACGCTATCGCATGGCCGAAGCTCCCGGGCGATGCTGGTGCCCTCCGTGCAGCAGCCGAGTCAGGCAGTGTGGGCTTTTGCAGGCCGTAGCAGTGAGCCCCTTTATTTTGAAGATGTGCCTCTCGTCGAGGGACTAAGAGCGGCACTCATCAAGCGCGGATTCAAGGAGCGTACGGCGAAGGGGCACGTCGATTCTCTTCTCAGATTTGGACGCTGGCTCGTTCAACACAGCAAGCAGGGAATTGCCGAGCGTCTTCACGACAGTACGCTGAACAGCGATGCAGCGGCTTTCAAAGAGAGTGGCGAGCGGGGTATCCTTACTGCGCTCGGCCATCTGCGGACCTCTCAGGTGGCGGGCGGAGTGGAGTTGATCTCGTCGCGGGCTAACCCCTTTGCTCAGGACGCCGAGCTCATCAAGGAGTACAAGTCGACTGTCATTAACGAGCGTAAGAAGGAAGCCGCGACGGCATACAAGTATGGAACTGCCCTAGACAGATTCAGTAAGTACCTGCGTAACAATGCCAAGTCCGCCATCGCTGCCCGGCTTCACGACAATTCGCTGGATGAAGACCTCATGCGCTATGAGGCCACCCCTGGTTATCACCCGAAGGTTCGAGCTGCACTGACCGACTTGCGAAAGACACTGGCTGGCGATGACGCGGTCGAGCTTGATGGCGGTATTCGTCCCGACTCGGAAGCCGCGGCCGTAACGGGTGAAATGTGGTCGGCAGACGCCGTTGCGCCCGACAGCGTGTGGCACCGAACGGTCGGCTGGCCAGAGATGCTGCCTGCGCAAGGTCACGAGCAGGATGCGCCCTCGAGCGTCATGGATCAACCGAGCCCCTCGGCTTATCTGGCGCCGCAAGCAGGCCAGGTCGGGCGCAGCGCCGATCTCCTTTATTCCGAGGATATTCCCCTCTTTCTCGAGCTTAGGGAGGCGCTCCTCAGGGGCGGGGCCGCCGAGAGCACAGCCAGGAGCAATGTCGATTATCTTTTAGGCTTCGACCGCTGGCTCTTTGGCAACGACAGGCCGGCAATGGCGGAACGGCTTGACCACGAGATGCTGGATGAAGAGATCGAGGAATTCATAGCAAAGGGCGGTGCCACGAACGTGCGTACGGCACTGGCTCATTTGCGGACCTCTCAGGCAACGGGCGGAGTTGCGCCGGTCGCAGGCCAACCTGACCTAAAGGCCTATCCGGACGACGCGGCACGCATCAAGCAGTACAAGGAAGACGCGGCGGCCGCCGGCACATCAAAGATTGCCAGGACCTATGCAAGTGTTATGACCGATTTCAGTCACTACCTGCGCGAAAATAACAGGCAGAGCATTGCCGCTCGCCTCGACCAGGATGGGCTGGATAAGGATCAGTCGCTCATCGAAGATATGGATCTCTATCGGCAATCCGGTGGCTCCAGGGCGATCCGTGCCGCGCTAAAGCATTTGCGGACCGGTGGGAGAAGACCTGCATCTCTGCATGCTGAGGATGCGTCGCTCATTTCCGCGCTTGAGAACGCACTCATCAAGGCGAACTTCGAGAAGATCACCGCCCAAACCAATGGACGGATTCTCCGAAGATTCAGCCGATGGCTTTTCGCAAACGAAAAGCTGGCCATTGCTGCCAGGCTTTACGATAAGTCGCTGGATAAGGATGCAGCAGCTTTTGACAAGAGCGGCAAACGGCGCGCTCTCACGGCACTGGCACATCTGCGGGCCTCACAGGCGGCAGACGGAATTGCACCCAATGCAAGTCGCGCCAAAACGGTCGCGAACCTCTTCCATCCCGAAGACGCGCAGCTTGTTTCGGCGCTCGAGAAGGCACTCGTCGCAGCCAGATACGAAGAGGCAAGCGCCCAGGCGATCGCCCGTCATATTCGCAAATTGAGCCAGTGGCTGTTAGCAAATAACAAACCGGCGATTGCCGCCCGGACCGGAGAGGAGTCGCTTGATAAAGATGCCGCGTCATTTAAGGCGAATGGGGGCGAGCAGCAGATCACGGCGTCACTGGCTCATCTGCGGGCCTCTCAGTCGGCTGCCGGGATTGCGCCAAGGAAGCCCCGTGCTGAGCTCAGCCCTTATCCCGAAGATGCGGACCTGATCAAAGACTACAAAGCCGCAGAATCCCGGCCGACTGCCAGAAACTATGCACCTTTCCTTATCGGTTTCAGCAATTACTTGCGCCAAAACCACAAGCAGAGCATTGCCGCCCGACTATCCGACGAGTCGCTGGATGAGGATCTCGAGACCTACAAGAGGTCCGGCGGTCATGCGAAGACCAGTGCCGCACTGGCACATCTGGCCAAATCGGCCGCAGGTGTTCGCGCCGTGGAACTCAGGCGCACGGCTGATAAGCTGCGCCGGACAATGCACCAATAGGAGCCGCCAATTCGCCTGTGGATGTTGCCACGGAAGAGCACGACCATCTCTCGGCGGTACCGCCTGCAGCCAGCATCCTCTCGCCGCTCGCGCGGACTCCGTACCCTCACGAGGCTCCAGATCCCGGTGAGCACGTAGACCCCTTGAGCGAGAACTACGAGAATGCGATTGCCGCAGACGGGCTGATCAATGCACCTGATTGGGGCGATTTCCTCTCCACCGAGCACGTTTTTGGCGATGAATGAGCATGAGGCGGCGGGCGCGAGACCGGCGAAGAGGCAAAGGATCGACAATGCTCCGCAAAACGGCGCGTTCGAGCGGTAGTCGAGCCAGATCAGCGTTTCAATAGCCGAAGCGTTGGCGCAGCCTCCAGCCAATCAGCCGGATGCTTCTGTTTCACAGGAGCAGGGTGGACAAGGCTACGGGACGGCGCCGCAAGCTGCCTCGGGGGACGTTGTGGACGCCGCTTCGCAGCAAGGACCGCCGCAGGGACCTGTCAGCTGGCCATTGCTTCTGCCGACGGCTTACGATCAGGATCAGCTCTGGGGGCGTTGGCGGCGTGGTCCGGGTTAGCCAGCCCCGAGCGCGCGCCGGAGGCAGAGCAAGTAGCACGGCCGGCAACAGCTGGATCCACCTCGAGCTGGTCGCTGCCGACGTCGCCCGACTTTGATTGAAGCATGCTGCCGGCAACGCCATCCTCTGTCGAGACGCGTTCGTCTGATGTCGAGCGGGGTGTCGAGGCCCTGATTGATCTGCTGTCTCAAGAATTGCGTGATGAAGGCCAGCTTGCGCCATCACGCACGCCAACTGATGCCGGGACCGAAGGCGTGACTCCCACAACCTCGGTGGATGGGCACATCGCCGCCGATTACGCCCTGGTTGAAGAGGAGTTGTATTGGAACAATCCAGATCTTGTTCGCCAGACCGGATTCGTACAGCCGGCGCAAGCCCAGCTATTGCGCCTGGTTCCGAGTGAGAGCGACCGCCTGCAGATCCTGCTGCAGATATTCAATGAGAATGATACAGTTGTCGCCAACGTCTTGTTCGTCCCGGTGAATGATGCTGGAGTTGCGGGCGGCGGATCGCATTGGTCGCTGCTGCTGGTTGATTGGCGCGTGCCGACAGCAGCGGTTGCCTATCACTATGACTCTGCCGGGCTTTGCAACAGTGCCGTTGCAGAATAGCTCGCAGCACGTCTCGGCTCCCGCTTTCAAACGGCACGGATGGCCCAGCAGCAGAACGGTTATGAATGCCGAGTCTTCGTGGTGGACGCGACGCGAGCGCTGGTCGGACGATTGGCGCAAGGAGAGCGGCCGGACCGTGAGCCGCTGCACCCCGAGCGCCTCATCGCCGATCGACCGGCACTTCGGGATCGCCTCAGGACTGATCGCGGCTTGCGCTGACGGACTCCATCGGACCGCCGGTTTTCGCCCGTATCAGTCTCTCGGCTGAACAGCGCAGCCGGCAACGGATATCCGCATCATGCGAGACGGACGCGGATTTCGGGTCACCTCCCAGGTACCGTTCTCCAGCACGCTACCGGAAGCAGGGGCAAGTTCGAATGAATGGAGTGGCAGGATAGATGTGGTTACTGTGATTCCAATCAAACCAGTGTGAGGAGCCGTTGTTTCAGATCGCCGGCGGCGGCCCGGTCGTACGCAATCACGAGGCACTCCACCGTGCCAGCCTCCTCGTCAACGGCAAGCGGGATCACGCCCTGCTTGCGTGTGCCATCGAATAGAAAACCCTCCTTGGCGAAACGTTCATGTGCAGTCCGGAGCGAACTCGATCGAACGTTCCTCACGGATGAAATAACGTAGGAGCCGGAGTAGTCGAAGCCCAGGAGCCGGACGGCAATGCTGTGCAACACCGAGCCGCCACCCCAGCGGCCGTTCGCTTCATTGAATAGCAGCCGTCCGTCGTTCGCGAAAATTGCGTCAATATTAATTGGTCCGCGATATCCTAGGTTGCGGACAAGGGATACGAATCGGTAGGCATGCGCCTGCGCAGTCAACCATTGCTCATTCCCCAGATCGCTTGGAAGCTCAAGTCCTGTCCAGATCAGAGCCCGTTCAGATCGATCGGTGCTTCGGCGTAGTCGAATATTCCCACTGTTGATGAAAGTGATTGAGCCATCACGCTCGATTTCATACTCGAGATAGAACGGAGTTCGCGCCAAGTGGTACGATTCGACCACCAGCGTCTTGCATGACGCAGTTGTCATCTCAGACCAAAGTACGTCCGGATCGAACGACGGCCAGGCAATCTGTCGGGTCTCTCTCGCCCCGGGTAGCGGACCGTCTTCATTGCTGCTCAGAATGACATTTCCGACCCCGCCGGCCCCATTGTCCAGCTTCACAATGACCCTGCCGGTTTCGTGCCGGAGCGAGTTGACCGCTCGGAACAGTTCGCTCGAATTCGTCGTTATGGAACCATCGGGCAACGGAAGTGCGACACTTGTCGCCAGTTGACGGAAGTGGCTCTTGCGGTTCAATAGATCAGGCCCACGCTGTAGAGCGAATTCGTCGCCAGTCTGCTGTATACCCAGCACGGACGCCAGCCGCGCCACGCCTTCGCTGGAGTAGCAGGGATACATGCTCCAGGATGATTTCTGACGAATATGCCTGTTGATTTGCTCAACCATGCTGTTGGACAGCAGTGCGTAATCGTTGAGAATCGGCGCTTCGCGGCCGCCTCCAGGTACAAGCAATGAAAGACTGGAGGCGTCGAAATTAAGCGTCGCGCCAACGTAGGAGAGCAGATCCGTCGGGATAGATAGGGGGGACACTATCAGATCGCCCTCCTGAGCAAACCACGCCGAACGGTAAACCGAGTTGCCGGCGAGCGAAAGTTGAGCTGCTACCAGATCGGAGCCCGACATTTGCGCCGTGCCGGCATTCATGATTATGATCCGCGGCATCAGTGACCTTTGCGCATTGGGATGTGATCAGAGCGAGAGACGGTCAACAATGGCGAAGTCGCTGCAGCAGAGCCTGTAGATGCCCAGGCGGAAAAGCTCATTTTGCGCCGTCACGATGTCACCTGCGGGGTCGCTGAGAAGTAAAGCTAGCGTGCAATCCGCCGAACTCAATTGCCATTTGCTTTGTAGCTTGATCTCGCGTCAGCCTTCTTCAGCATGAAATGCTGGACCTTGCCCAACGCAGTTTTCGGTAGCTCTGGCGTGAAAATGATCTCGTGCGGTACCTTGAAACGGGCGAGCTGCGACCGGACATGCGCGATCAGCGCTTCTGCTTCGATCCGGGCGCCCGGTCGCCTGATTACATAAGCGACCGGTACTTCTTCCCAACGCGGATGCGGTCGACCGATGACGGCGCAATCTGCAACATCCGGATGACCAACAAGCACACGTTCAACTTCGGCCGGATAGATGTTCTCTCCACCGGAAATGATCAGGTTGTTCTTGCGGTCATGCACCCAAAAATACCCGTCGGCGTCGCGACTACCAATGTCGCCGGTGCGATACCAGCCACCGTCCAGAGCCTTGCGGGTTGTCTCTTGATCCTCCCAGTATCCGCAGAAGACGTTGGGCCCGCGTACTGCGATCTCGCCTGCGCCACCGGCCGGCAGCGTGTGCCCAGCATCATCTATGATCGCAGCTTCGCAACACAGACCTGCGAGGCCGCTCGATCCCTCGGGCACGAGACCCCCGCCGAGCTTAGTATACACAGCGATCGGGCAGGTCTCCGTCGAACCGTAAACCTGCAGGACCGGCACGCCGCGCGCGACAAAGAGCTCGACAAGATCGTGGGGCACCATAGTAGATCCGGTACAGATTGCCCTGAGCGCGGAGAGGTCGGTGCTATCCCATCGGGCATTCTCGGTCAGGGCTCGCATCATGGCTGGCACCAAAACTGCCAGAGTGGGTCGATCGCGCTCGAACGCGTCGAGAGTGGTCTCCGGTGTAAAGCGGCTGTGGATAGTAACCGTCGCGCCGTGATGCAAACTGGGCGTCGTCTGGATGTTTAGTCCACCGACGTGGAACAGTGGCAGGACAGTCAAGGCGTGATCGGCCGAGGTGAGGTCATGCATGTGCTGACTCATGACGCCGTTCCAGAGCAGCGCTTCCTGACGCAGTACGGCACCTTTCGGTCGTCCTGTCGTGCCCGAAGTGTAGACGATCAAAAGCGGGCAAGACAGGTCCGCACCCGGATTGCGTCCGTCACCACAGTCTGCGTCCAGAAGATCGTCTAGTTTGTTTCCGCCGATAGGTGCGAAATCTAGCCCGACAACAGAAACAGAAGGCAGTTGCCTCGCGACAACAGGCAAGACTGCGTCGAAGGACCGCTCAACTAGCAACACGTTTGCTCCTGAGTCGGACAGAATGAACAGCTGCTCGGCGGGCGCGAGGCGCCAATTTAAAGGTACGAGAATTGCGCCGAGCCGCGCGCACGCATACAGCAGCACGAGATAGTCTGGTCGGTTCAGGCTAAGGATCGCGATCCGGTCTCCTCGCTCTACCCCGAACTGGCTCTTGAGGGCGCAAGCCGCCAGCCCTATCCGGCGATTGAGGCTCGCGTAGCTTAGAGTCTGCCCCTCGAAACGGATGGCGGCTTTATCAGGAGCATACGCTGCGTTGCGTTCAATTAGTGCGCAGAGGTCCAACTAAATCTCCATATGATCCAGCTCCGCGCAACGGTTCGAACAGGCCTCGCAACGCGCTCGCGAGCCCCACCACATGGTTCGGTGCCCGTTGCACAAGCGACAATCACACCCTTCGGCAGGACAACGCAGCTATTGATTGTTGTCACGGTTGCGATCAACAGATATTGCCTGGCGAATCGCTGGCGAACTGATTACTCATTCTGTTCGGCTCGGCGGCGGTCGTGTGCATCTGCCGGTAGTGGTAGGCGCACCATGACGACTGTTTCTTGCCCGGTCTTTGACAGACAGGCTCGCCGCACATATAGGCAGCTCTGGTATCTCCATCCTTGAAGCCGATGATGGCCCGGCATTGGCCTTCAGTATGGTCGATCAACAAGACCTTGTTGACGCCGTCAGGCTCTTTCAACTTGCTGCTCCAGGATACCAGGCAATCTCTTCGGTGCCGTTCCGGTCACGCCGAGTGACACTTGCAGCTGGGGCCCTTTGAAAACCTCTGGAGGCTCACGGCCTGTCGCACATCTGCGCGACGAGAATGCGCCGGCAGGCCGGCATGAGCGGAGCGAAGAGCCGGTTCGGCGGACTGCTTCTGCGGCTGTGTCCCGCCAGAAGAGGGGGGCGGGTTCAATATCGGGAAGAGGCCGCGCCCTGCAGTGGCGCTGCACCGAACCCTGCATTGATCTCGTCGGACGTCACCTGCTTGCTGCGGGCCCGGCTCGCGGCAGCCACAGTGTTGCGGTTCTGCAATGCCCAACCATTTGCAACTAGCCGCGAGCCGTAAGGCTGCGGTCAAGACGCGCTGCGTCACTGTTTCGACCGAAAGGCCGTCAGGGATGAAGATCATGACCAACCAGTGCGGGGTTGTTCTGACCAGCTCAGACATTCGTCAATCCTTCCAGTCCCGGCGGCGGATGAAGATGCGTGCCAACCGTAAGATCGTACAACTTAACGTTACGTCCGATTCAAGCCCTTTCTGACAATCTCGCCGTGAACATGCCAAAGGGTATATCGGGACGGACCTCCGGGACGGGTGGAGAGCTTCTAGCGCGCGATCTGCGTCAGAAAGTTGCGCTCCCATGAGAATGGTTCTGCGGCTGGCAGGGCCCTTGTCGAAAAGGCTCGCACGCTCCAGCGATCGAGTGCTCGCGACCAGGAGCCGATTGCGCGACACCCTTCGCTTAAGTTCGCTCGCCTACCGATGCGTGGATTATCGCAGTGTCTGATAGAGGCGATACAGCAGCCGCGCGCGAGGTTCGATCGATGAAATATAGAGTTGCTCATAATGCGTGTGCGCGCCCTTGCCGTCTACGCCGAGGCCATCGAGGGTTGCGGTATGCGGCGCGGTGAAATTGGCATCGGAGCCGCCGCCGCTGAACGCGTCGAGCAACTCGAAACCGATCTCGGCGGCAAGTTGCCTGGCGTGTTCGTAGAGCGTAGCGCCGGCCTTGCTCTTCTCATAGGGAGGACGGTTCAAGCCGCCCGATACTTTCAGGCGAACGCCATCGGTGCGCGAGGTCATTCGGAGAATTCTCGGCACCAACTCGTCTGCATGAGCCATAGTCGGCACGCGCAGGTCGACTTCCGCATAGGCCTGTTCGGCGATTACGTTCGGCTTGGTGCCGCCGCGGACGACGCCAACGTTGACGGTGATGCCGCGCGAAAGATCGTTCATCGCCTCGAGCATCTGGATCACATTGGCTAGCTCCCGGATCGCGCTACGGCCGCCCTCGGGGCGTTCGCCGGCGTGCGCCGGCGCGCCCTTGATGAACACATCGAAGCGGCCAACACCCTTCCGCCCGGTGACGATCTTGCCGCCGTCGCGCGCTGGTTCGGTAACCAGCACATATTTTGCCTTGCGGCCTTCGGCCTCGATCAGCGCCCGCGAGGTCGGACTGCCGATCTCCTCATCCGACACGTAGAGGTGGGTGATGCCGAGCGGCGGGCGCGCGTCGTCGGCGCAGATCTGCCGAAATGCATGATAGGCTAGATAGGCGCCGCCCTTCATGTCGTAGGTACCCGGGCCGAACGCGCTGTCACCGTTGATCTTGAACGGTAGTCGTCTTATGAATCCCATCGGATGAACTGTGTCGAGATGGCTCAACACCAGAATGCCCGGCACGCCCTGTCCCCAGGACGAGCGCGTGACCAGGTGATCGCCGCAGCCCTCACGTCCCGCAATGCGCTCGATGGTGGCCGGCAGGTCGCGATAGCCGGCCGCGACGACGTCAGCCAGCCTGTTGAGCTGATCCGGCCGTTCCGTCGGGGACTCGATCTCGACCCAGCGACGGATGCCATCGAGGATCGCGGAGGTTTCAAACGGGTAACTGGACATAGTCGTCTGATGCCTCTCGACTCTCGACCTTCATCACTCGCGCAAGATCATGGTAGGACCCACTTGCTCGCATCAGGATCGAGCACGGAGATCGCAGGTTGGCTGGCTATTGTGACGCAGTGTGGCTTTGATCCATGATGTTGCCGCGACACTGATGCTACGCGCCTGCCGTGGAGAACTGAGCTACCAAAGCTGGTAGTTTACGTCGGGCTATGCGGGTTCAACGTGCGGTGGGAGGGTTTAGTTAGTCGCGAGGTACGCGCACTTTTCAATGCGGTGAGCCCGGTAGAAACAAAACCGTCCACGATTGCGCGGATGATTGTTCGATAACTATCGCTCCAGCACCGGTCGTCCGCTCAACGCGTATTCCATTCCTAACGACATTCTGCGCACAATTCGGCAAGCGGCAAGATTCGAAGCGCGCGCTGGAAGTTGGACAATGGACAGCCGCGGCCTGTCCGCGCTGCGGCAATTCGTCCGATAAGATCCTATGTGTGCCAATGATATTGTGGCCATACGAAGCGCATTCGAGCGCGCAAAATGCTTTGGACAATAACGGCACATCAGCCATGCTTTGAGTCCAGGAAGCGGTGCCGAAGCGATGAACACCCGTCGCCGCCCCTGACCGCCAAAACGCAGAGCAAATCCTCCTCGTCGCTGCGGAGAAGATTGATTGCAGAGCTGCCCCTAGCGAGTATCGCGTCGTGGGCCTTAGTGTAGGCGGATGCCAACAAGCAAGCACGACGAATGCCATGCAGATGGAGTCACAGAATTTGCCGTCAGGCCACGTCGTCCGCCGGCCGTTTCGGTCGTCACGGTGGCGGCATCGCTTACCAGATTTCGTATAGCCTGACGAAGTCTGCCGGCTGGATAAACGGCGGTCTCAACCCAGGGGATAACTGGTGCTTCATAATCTGCTTTTGACCAGAGCGCGCCCTGGTTAGCGCGCTAAATTCACTCGCAAGAGAACACGCTTTTTTGCATCTAGCAGATGCACATCGAGCGTCGCGTGCAGCGAACCCCGCAGCTCGGGCGCAATCGAGCAATCTGTATCGATCAATTCACGAAACTTTCGAATAATGTGTTCTATCATTGCGATGGATCCGAGTGCTTCCAACTTCTGTGATGACATCATCTAATTTTCTCCTTTGGAACGCAGCGCATGCCGCGAGTTCCTATCTCGGCAACAGGTGTTGTTGGAAACTGCAATCAGGCGTTTCAGTCGAGCGGCTGCGCCGCCACCGTCAAGCGCATGTCGTGCAAGTGCGACGCCCTCCCGCAGCGTGTCGACGCGGCCGGCGACGATCAGCGCCGCCGCCGCATTCAAAAGTGCAGCGTCGCGAAATCGACCTGGAACGCCATCGAGGACGTTTTGCAGGGCGACGGCATTGGCATTCGCATCGCTGCCCTCCAGCGTTTCCTTGCCGCAGCGAGCAAGCCCGGCATCTTCCGGCGTTACTTCGAAGGTGCGCACTGTGCCGGTCTCAAGCGCGGCAATGAACGTCGGTCCGGCGAGGGTAACCTCGCCGAGGCCGTTAGAGCCATGAACGACCCATGCCGATTCGGTGCCGAGGTTCTTCAGCACGTAAGCCAGAGGCTGGACCCATTCGCGAGCGAATATCCCAACGATCTGCCGCTTGACCCTGGTCGGATTGGACAGGGGCTCGATGAGGTTAAGGATGGTACGGGTCCCAAGTGCGGTCCGGATCTGGCCAACGCGATGCATCGCTGGATAATGAGCCGACGCAAATGAGAAGCCGATTCCGGCTTCGTGCACGCAGCGCGCAACGGCCTCAGGCTTGAGGTCGACGTTGACACCGAGATGCGCCAATAGGTCTGCGGCGCTAGGGCCTGAAGATGTATCGCTGTTGGCATTCCTCGCAACAGGAACGCCGGCTCCGGCGACGATAAAGGAGGCGCACGTCGTCACGTTGGCCGAATACGCGACGGTATCGTTCGTACTAGCGATATCGATGGGATCGCATGCGACCTCGACCCGCGGCATTCTCTCGCGCACCGCGGAGACCGCACCGGTGACTTCTTCGACCGTTTCGCCCCTGACTCGCAATCCCATCAACAAGCCGCCGATCTGCGACGGTGTCGCATGACCCGACATCAGGCTGTCGAATGCTGACGCAGCTTCCTCACGCGTCAGAGTGGCGCCGTTGGCAACTTTAACGATAATCGATTTAAGCGTTTCCATCGACTTTACACGTTCATTTGTCCGGATCCGAAGCGTTTCGCTTCAACGGAAGCTTTTGTTGAAGAGACATGGCACCGGCCGCCTTGTTGAAGCTGTCCGACCCATCGGCGGCACGGCCGAACGTCGTCGGCGTTTGAGATATCGGTTGGTGTGGGCACCGCCATTTCGGCAAGGCTACAACCTGACGCTACGTAAGGGTCAAGCACTCCATGTTGTGATGCCGTCAAGAGATCATTCGACCGTGACACGCGAGCATTTCTTCAACTGCAGTCGGATCTCTGATCTGATCACCTCGAGCAGTTTTCGGATATCGAGCTGCCGGAGCGGGACCCACAGCATAACCGGGTCATGATTTGCGGCAACTCAGCGCTGGCGCGCGATGCCCGCAAGCTGTTGGTGGCGAAGGGCTTTGTCGAAGGCAATCACGGGTGAGCCGGTGCAATTCGTGATCGAAAAAGGCTTTGAGCGCCGCGCCTTGATTTTGTGAGATTGAGCTTAGCTTTGAACTATCCTGGTCGGACGCTTAACGCTAGACTTCAGGTGGTTGCGGGCAGGGGAAGCGATGCCGATAATTCGGATCTTGAAGGGTACGGCGACCAGTCTGGAGATGGTCGCGCGTCTCAATCGAGCCTATGAGGAGACGCTGCGCGCTCTTTGCTTGGTGGATCGCAACGATCCCATAGCTGAGATGGTTGCGAGGAAGATCATCGAGATCGGCCAAACCGGCCTCGACGACCCGAAGCGGATATCTGCGGAAGCGCTTAAGCAACTTCGTATTGATTGGTTGCGTAACTCGTAAGTTCAGCGCGGCCAGAATGACTTGCAGTCTGCGGCCGGCTTGACGGCGGCAGCCGCGCTGCACATTCGCGATTTGGCACTCCTGCGGTAAGCGCAGTAGCCGAGATGGTCCTCTGGTCGTACGTGATACATGGGTGCTCGCGTCAGTCGCCCAAGACCCAGGTCGCAGCTCGCCTCTGCTAAACACCGATCGGAGAAAGTCCGTCGCCGGAGCAAGCGAATCGCAACTTACAACGCGTTCGGCCGTCTCACCTTCGCAGAACGCTTTCGATCTCGTACCATCCTGCTGTTCGATTCAGGGCACACGCAAATGACGGTGTCAACTGTTTCTGAAGCGATGATCTAATGAAGCGATATCTGTACGTAACGCACGGAGCGCGCACTTTTAGTTCTGACACTGTAATGCTTCACTTTGATTCGAAGCATGTCGACAGTTGATGTGTTTCTTTCGGCGAACCCAGTAGAAAGCGTTATCTGGAGAGGGACCGCACCATGACCAATCACGTGCCCGCCGTCCTCGACGAGCATGATAAGGCTGGAGATGGAGCTCGCGAGGCGCTGTCTGGCAGCGGCCGATGCATGATCGGCTTGGTGCGGTGCGTATTAATGCCCGCCCTTTTGGTACAAACGCGATTCTAGCGAGACTTTCCTTGCAAGATCTCGCGGCAATAGGGGAGTTCGCGAAACCGATCGTCCTCAGAGGACGTATGGTTTTGCAGGAGCCGAAACGGCCTCTTGAATATGTCTATTTTATAGAGTCGGGTCTCGTCTCGCTGAGGATTTGTCGCCGCGGGGAGCATTCTTGAGCTGCGGCCAAGGGATTCGCGATCTCGTCGCCATCAACGGCGTGCACGCCACGGTGAAAGACGGAAGCTGGGGCTTGGTGCGCGCTTCAGCAAGCCGGAACTCGTGGACGTGGTCGAAAGCCCAGTTTCCGAAAAACGGATGCGCGGCATGTTGGAGATGATGGACGGCGTGTTGCGCATGCATCCCGAGACCGGTGAATACAATCAGATCTGAGGCGGGCTTGCTAAGGTGGCATTTGCAGCAATCATTTAGATCGCCGGACTTGACAACCCACTCGATTAACTTAATTGGGAGCAGACCGTGACAACCATTGCTGTTCCCTCGGCCGGGCCACACTCAATTCAAACTCATCCAGCAATCGGGTGTAGGAGATAAACTGAGATCGTAAAGGGTGGCATATCGGCATCAGGTGTTTAGCCGCGTGCTGTTTCTATCTAAAATGGGACTGGTGCTTCTTCACGCGTGACGTCAGAACCGGTGAACGAGTGTTCTCATCTTGGATTTGCGCTGGTTTGAGCCGACGGTCCAGGCGTTAGCGCGATGTGTTCCCCTTACTTCAGTGGCCAGCCAGTAGACAATGGACAAAATTTGCTCTCACCGATCGCCACTGCCATCCTCTGATTGTCCTCCCGGCCGCTCCATTTCTGGACCCCAGTGGGTGATGGTCTTGAATTGGCTGGGGCAGATATTTCAAGCAGCGCGAAGTCTCTTTCGCGAGACCATCAAGAGCCCGGCACCACCGAACTTGCCTACAGACGGTGACTGGGTGCGCCTTCGTAGGCACGAGTTCGATGAGCGTTTGGGCAAAGTACTTTGGACAAATGAGCAGTGGGCGGGTGTGAAGTGGATTGTCGGCGGCGACGGTCGCGCTCTCCTAGGCGACTCGTGCATCGTTCACCTGTGCGAACTCAAGAAAGTGTCCTGAGTTGGGATTTGTACGCGCGATGTATGGTGGTTCGTTAAGGCGTCCCTGAACCCTGATGCGCATATATGGGAGCCGGCGTCTTGTCCGAGGAGCCCCATCAGACATCGGGTCAGCCGGACCTGGCTCGCTATGTTCTTGCCGCTCGGGGCTGGCATTTGCTTTGGCCTTGGATCAGACCGGGTGATTCCTCGCTTACAAGAGATCGCCAGCCGATGAGAACAGTGCAGTCGCTGCACCAGCAAAGATGGGGCTATGTCTACTGCCGCGCATGTGCCCAGCGGCGGCTCCTTGACAAACTTCGAAATATTGCGGCTTGCCATCACCGCCGTCGTGTCGGTCGAAGTGGCTTCTCACGTGCTTGGGGAGAACAGTGCTGATCTGCCTCTACAAATCGTCCCGCCGACTCCAAATCAAGGTGAGGCGAAACCGGAAGCCATCATACGGCGATGGAAGGCTCCCGGTCTGGCTCGTGTCAGGCCTGAACCGTCGGTGTTCGGTCCTGCTTTACAGTCGGAACACGCCGTACTGCGGTGCGTCGATCGGTGCGTTGAGCGAGGCACTCAACGCGATTGCAAGGGCAGTCCTGGTATCGACAGGATCAAGAATGCCATCGTCCCAGAGTTCGGACGTCGCATAATAGGCGCTTGATCGTTCGCGATATTCTTCAAGAACCGGCTCTCGAATGCCCGCTAGTTCCTGCTCAGAGAGGTGCCCCCCGGTGCGAGCCAATTGCCTTGCCTTGACGTGGGTGAGGACGCCAACGGCCTGCTCGGCGCCCATCGCAGAAATCTGAGAGTTCGGCCAGCTGAACACAAATCGGGGATCAAACGCGCGTCCCGACATGGCGTAAGTGCCTGCGCCATGAGAGCTGTTGCAAATGATGGTAAACTTCGGGACAGACGCGCCGGACACAGCCATGATCAGCTTGGCGCCGTCCTTGGTGATCCCACGGCGCTCATATTCGCGACCAACCATAAAGCCTGTGACGTTCTGCAGGAAGAGCAGGGGCGTCCGGTTCTTGTCGCATATTTGAACGAAATGAGCGCCCTTTAGCGCACTGTCGCCGAACAAAACGCCGTTATTGGCAACGATCCCGACTTGATATCCATAGAGCCGGGCAAAGCCGCACACGAGTGATGTCGCATAACGCGGCTGGTACTCATCAAATCGACTGCCATCGACGAGACGGGTGATGATCTCCCGCATGTCGAACTGCGCTCGCGCGTCCTTTGGAATGATGCCGTAGAGTTCGCATGCATCATAGGCGGGCGGCTCGGGGGCTACGCGATCGATGCAGGTTTTCGCGGGTTGGTGGAAGCGCGCGACAACGTTGCGCGCAATCGCGATTGCGTGGAGCTCGGAAGTTGCGAAATAGTCACTGGTGCCCGACACGCTCGTATGCATGAGGGCACCGCCGAGCTCTTGGGCGGAGACTTGTTCGCCAGTGGCAGCCTTCACGACCGGAGGGCCGCCAAGAAAAATTGCTCCCGTGCCTTCGACCACAATGTTGTATTCACTAAGCGCCGGGACATAGGCCCCTGCCGCGGTGCAGTGGCCCATGACGATGGCGACCTGCGGTACTCCCATCTTCGAGAGTATCGACTGATTGCGCAGAATTCGACCCGCATGGTATCGATCAGCAAAGAACTCCGCCTGCAAAGGCAGAAAACCGCCGGCGCAGTCGCATAGATGAACCACCGGCAGACGGTTTTCGATGGCTATGTCCAAGGCCCGCACGATCTTCTTGACCGAGAGTGGATACCATGCGCCGCTCTTCACGCTGGAATCGTCAGCGTGAACAATCACTTCTCGACCCGCAACGATGCCGATGCCGACCACCTGCGCGGCGCCCGGAACCTCTCCGTTGTAGGCCTTGTTGGCGGCCAGCGTGGAAAGCTCCAGGAAAGGAGTTTCCGGATCCAGCAAGGCCGCGATGCGGTTGCGAACAAACAGCTTGTTCTGCCGACGTAGCCGCTCGAAGTCTTTCTCAGGTCTGTCGAACCGCGCTAAGCGTTGGCGCTCCTTCAATTCGGCAGCCAGTTGTCTGTTGTGGAGGTCGTTGCGACGAAACTCCTGCGAATCGACATCCACCGCAGAACCGATCCGCTGCATTTCAGAACCCTTCTCTAGACAGCGTTACGAGTACGGCGTCGTGCTCGAAGCTCTCGTTCTCCTTGACGTGAATCCGCTCGACAATGCCGTCCTGGGGTGATCGTATGATCGTTTCCAGCTTCATGCTTTCAATCATCATTAGCGCCGTCCCCGCCGAGACTGAGTCACCAGGCGAAACTGTGATCGCGACAACCATCCCGGGCATTGGCGCCCGGGCTACGAGGGGACAAGTCCCGCTATTCCCAGCAGCGTGGGTCCGTAGCGGATCGATGTAGCGCAAAGTACGCGTTCTGCCGCGGATATGGAGGTGAATGAGCTCCCCGTCGATCACGAACCTGACGGGTTCGCTCTGCCCGGCAATGGTCAGGATACCGCTGCTATCGCTGCGCTGGGTGAATGCGACGGGGGCAATCACCTCGGCTCGCAAATGAAGGCGGTAGCCATGCCGGCTGGCCGAAAGCCACAATGTATGATCTACGCCGTCAACCTCGAACGAGTGATACACTTCAGTTTCTCCAATTGCCGAGCGCTGAATGAAGCTCTGGCACGGCATCTGCCGAGTCGCGGACCGGCCTCGTCAGGAGAGCGGCTGATGCGAGGAACGCAGACATTCCGGCAGCAAAATTGCCCGCTGCGAGATGCGGGTTTTGTTCAAGGTATCCGACATGGAAGTGACCGCCGAGAAATGCCTCGTCGGAAACGATCCGGGCGAGCAAGTTCGCATTGGTCTCGCACCCCAGTAAAACCAATTCGCGAACCGCACGATGGGCTTTCAGAGCAGATTCCATGCGGCTTGGTGAATGCACGATGATCTTGGCGAGCATCGGATCGAACGCCGGCGTGATGTGCTGGCCTTGCATGATGCCGCTGTCGATCCGTACGTCATTGGGATACTCGAGAAGAAGTACTTTTCCGGTGGTCGGAGCGTATCCGCGTTCAGGAGCCTCCGCGTACAGCCGGAGCTCGATTGCATGGCCGTTCGAAACGATATCGGACTGGGAGAATGCAAGTTCGCGGCCCGCTGCCGCATAGATCTGTTCCGCCACCAGATCGACGCCAGTAATCATCTCGGTGACCGGATGCTCGACCTGAAGTCGTGTATTCATTTCAAGGAAGTAGAAATCGTCTCCGCTGAAGAGGAATTCGACCGTTCCTGCATTCCGGTAGTTCGCTGCACGAGCGATGCGAACCGCTGTATCGCAAATTCGAGCCCGCAATTCTTGGGATAGCGCAGGCGAGGGCGTTTCCTCGATAATCTTCTGGAACCGGCGCTGCACGGAACACTCGCGCTCGAACAGATGCACGAGGTTTCCTAAGCAATCACCGAGCACCTGTACTTCGATGTGTCGCGGGTATTCGAGATGTCGTTCGGCATAGAGTCGGGCATCTCCAAAGTAACGGCCCGCTTCACTGCGCGCCTGCTCGATGGCTGCCTCCAAGGTATTAAGGTCGCGTACAATCCGCATGCCCTTACCGCCGCCACCAGCCGATGGCTTCACGAGCAGAGGAGCTCCCATGGCGTGCGCTCTGGAGGCAAATGTCGCCGGATCATCTTCTTCGATGACGCAGGGGGCGACCGGAAAACCGTTGGACTGAACGAAATTGCGTGCGCGGATCTTGTCACCCATCAGCTCGATGGTTTCAGGAAGAGGACCGATGAACGCAATGCCGGCGTCTGTCACGGCCCTGGCGAACTCCGCATTTTCGGAAAGCAGCCCATAACCCGGATGCAGCGCGCCGGCGCGGGCCTTGTCGGCGGCCGCGATAATCTGCCCAGTATCGAGATAACTTGCGATCGGCGTGCTGCCGCTGATCTGGATAGCCAGGTCGGCCATGGAGACCGCGGGAGTTCTCGCGTCTATCTCGTGGTAGGCGATTGCAGAACGGAGTCCAAGCTTACGTAGCGTTTTGATGATGCGGGCGGCTATCTCGCCTCTGTTGGCGATCAGAACAGTATCGAAGGGCAGGTGTTGCATTTGCCTATCCAGATAAGCGTGAAAGCAGACCGCCGTGAGCGGCCAGGCTCGGTGCCTCCAGCCGACGTCGCGTGAACGTCTTGCGTGCTAGGGTAGGCCGTTCGGAACGTGAGGCGGGCGAACTGGCCAACCGATCCCTCACTTCGAGTTGTCGTCTTTCTTGCGCGCATCTCGCGAGGAGATCACGTAACGGCATTGCTGGCTGAGGCTCGCGCGCTTGGATTTGAGGCAAGCAAGGATAGCGACGTGGCTCGGTATGTGATTGCTACAAAAGCGAAGCACGTCCTCCATACAAGCCTGTCTGTCCTCGGGAGTCGGAGCTTGATCCCGCGCGATTACCTGCCTGGGGATTACAGCAGTCACTGCGGCAGCTAGAGCGATGGCGCGACAGGATTTGAGGAGCGAAGCCAAACAGGGCCCTTGGTCTTGAGTCATGTCGTTCCTTTAGGTCGGTGGATCTGCAATACTGGCCGTCTTGAGCGAAGCGCAAAATGGTCTGTCCGTCGGGCCACAGACGTGTCGTGCCAGGTGCACTGCCTGCGAGTTCCCGTTTCGCGGATTTAGTCTCGCATGGCGCGGCCGTGCGACAAGACAGAATGAGCCGCTCCAAAGTAGGGGTGAGCGCCAGTTAGACGGCAAGGTACTGACAGCTGAGCTGGCCGTGTAAGCGATCATTTTGAGCTTCCGGGTGACTGTGCAGTCGGTCTGGTAGCCTCGATGTTCCTGAGACCTTCGGTGGCACGTCTTGAGGTGTTTGAGCAGACGACCTGACGGCCGATAATTGTCGCCATGGCCGCGCGATGCGGGATCGAACAAGACGTGTGGCCTGGTGCCCGCATATCGAGGCTGAGAGATGAAACAAAGAAAGGTGCGCTCAAGCAATGGCTGATGACGCAGTTGATTCTGCGCAACGCACCCTGATGGGACGCCTCCAGGTCATTTTTAGTGTAGTTGGCCTACGCTCCACATTAATGTGGAGACGATGATTGGGATGAGAGCGCCTCCAGTGGAAATATCGAAGGGCGCGATTTCTTCGGCCGCTGGCCGAAGTAGCCTCGGATAACGTGTGAACAAGCCCGCATCTGCAGAAGCGTATGATCCTGAGTGACTCTCGCCAGGTGCGTTTAGATGTTTGACACATTCGCTATTCTCATTGCCTGCAGGAAGCGTCTGTATTGTCGGAGGCGGTCCCGACCTGTCCAGGATGTACAATCTGACGCTGCGTACGATTCAAGCCCCTTCTTGGGTCAAATCGACCGAGTGTCGTCTACAGTGTGCATTTCCGTGCGAGCCTCCGCTACTATAGGCGGTTTTGCGCGCTGAACGGCTGCAACGGGGCAACAGGGCATCATGCGAGGCGCGCACGCAATGCCAGCGCGTACATTGGTGCGGCCTGGTGGCCGCCATCCCTTACGTGATTATACGGAGCGCCGGTGTCGCATTTTTTTGATGTCCAAATTGCATGCTCACGGCATGAATCCAAAAAGCAAACTCTACCAGCCCGACCACTGGCGAAGCCGTGCGCAAGCAACGCGAAAAAAAGCGGAAGGGCTCGCTTACGGTAAACCCAGAGACAGGCTTCTTAACGTTGCGATCGAGTACGATAAGCTGGCTCGGCGTGCCCAAGAATGGCAGACGCGCAGAGGCGAGGACGAAACATGGTCCGAGCGAGAGCTATAGGGCTTTGCTGTGCCTCGATAAGCTGTGCCTCAGCTAGACAGCGGCAGGCCAGAGCAAATGTTACTCAGCGATCGGTACATCCAAGCAAGTAGCGCGGGATTTAGCGTTTTTGTCCACGATAGGCCTTGTGGCTTCGGGGCATATTGAGTGGCCTCGAATCGGGTTCGGCATGGTATTCCGGGTGCGTCTTCGTGCCTCAGTTGCGAATTCATATCTAGCTAGCCGTGCCGGGGCGCAAAGCTGGCCTGTGAAAGAAGTCTCCGTTTCCAAGTGACGATGGGCATATTGCCGCCCTACAATCGGACCGTCGAGGTCGGGAGGTGGAAGCCACCCGACGCAGCTTTTCTTGTGATTTGTCAGTTCCGCGAGCTTCTTTGGCTCATGCGACGATCCAGTAGATGCCCGCCCAGAGCAGCGCACCCAGGAGGAGCGCGGCCAGCGGCCATAGAATCCATCGCCGTTGCGCCTGCAAACAATGGCAATCGGCGTCGTAAGGCCTGACAGTCGGGTGCTTTGGTGCGCGCCAGTGAGTCATTGAGCAGGTGCCGCACTGGTCCACTGAGAACGGCTGGTTTCGGGGTGAATCGTGTCGTTCATAAGTTCGCAGTCTTCCTTCAAGGCTGGGGTTGTCGGATTCTTGTTTGTGGCGCGACGTGCATCTAGGTGATGGTGTTCTCATGCCGTGGCGGTCAGGAGAGGTGCTGCCAAAGCTGAGGGCCGCTGGGCAGTGCATCGCTCAGAACTAAACAAATAGCCAGATGAGTGATGCCTGGACTCACTGCAGCAATCAGCATGCCACGAGCAGACAAGTGCCGGCGCAGCCTTGATGCGACAGGAAGCCCCCCGCTCGGTTTGGCGACACGCTCTCGCTGCCCTTGGTCGGAGTTGCGACCTTGGTGTCTGGAAGGCGACATCGGCATCCAAAGAAGCTCGCTAGCGACATTCCGCAAACAAGGGTTTTGAGTTGCATTGTAGGGACGCGGCAAAGGGGCAGCCAACGGCGCCGCGGTTGCAGTCCCTCAAGATAGACTAATCAGCTTCTCTGACCATTAGCTTACGAGTCCTCATCGACGGCTGGATGTTATCGGTGTAGGGACACGTTATGCGCTGGCAGCGTGAAGCGAGCCAGTTTCGATTTTGCTCCCGCACGAATCAATCACGGTCACATAGATGACGCATTGGCACTGTTTCAGAGTCGGCGAGCAGAAAGCTGCGAATGACCGCAGGACAGTTGGCGAGGCAGCAATATCGCTCTTGCGAAGCATTGGGTAGGCGAAACGTGCTGTGGTATTGCGAGCGATAATGGAAGGTAGATGTCTAGAGGCCATTTCGGAGTGCATGCCAAGCATGGCGGTCGATCCGACGGCGATGAGGTGGTGGCCCTCGACGCCTCCGTAGGATCAAGCGCATCTCCGCGAGACCTCGACCCGGCGCACGCAGCGAAACATTGTGCGTCAACTGCGAAAGCTCAAGGACACATCGCGTGCTGAAGCGGGCGTCGTTCGGCGGTGTACGCTGCTGTCAATGAGCAAGGTGCTCCGCGTGGGCCTCGTGCGGTGATGGGGGTGTCGGGTCCCCCATACCCACCGAACCTCGCAGAGCGTGAAATTCCAGCCTATGCGTCGGGTGATTATCGAGCGGACCTTGCACGGTTTGCATTCGGGCAATCAGGACCCCGTAAGGATTCGCAACCGTGCTGAGCAGGGCGTCAGCGTCCAAGAACGACAGGAGAACAAGTGATGGACATCTGCAGCTTTCTCAGCAGGTGGTTCGCTGAAGAATGGTATTGGAGCGGCGTCCCAAGGTGGACGGAACACACGCCGAGTTGTGAGTTGCGAGACAAAAATGTCATCTACGTCGACTTCAAGGCGGCCCACGAGGCAAAGGAGGAGACGTGCGGGCGCAAATCATAGAGAAGCTGGAGGCCGGTCGCGTACAATATGGCCAGTTTGCCAGCCTTCCAGGATCAGGTCCTTGCGGCATGTTCGTTGTACAGGGGCCTTGCGGCTGTGAACTGAGAATCAGCGGATTAATCCGTCCTGGCTGGGAGCATGTCGCTGTCTCGACGCCGCGACGTTGTCCCAATTGGGAAGAGATGTGCTTCGTCAAAGACCTGTTCTGGGATGAAGAGGAATGTGTCATGCAACTGCATCCCCCACATTCGCAATATGTAAATAACAGTCGGTATTGCCTGCATCTGTGGAGGCCAACTCATCGGGATATCCCAATGCCACCACCTGGCTTCGTGGGCATCGTTGGGCTCGGCCCGTCGGAGGCGGCAATGTGGTTTGCGCGCATGAGTGCGACAGCATGATGCGGTAAGTTAAAGATTGTCTGCGTGGAAGATGAAAAGCAGTGGTTCGGCGCTGCTGGCAGGCCGCACCGCAACAGAAGATGTCGGTTCTTCCGCTTGCCTAACGCCCCAGGCTTCTTAGCCCTGCGAAGCAGGAGGTTAATGATAACGCACGGGCCCAGCAAGGTCCCGTGCGGGCCAGTACGGAAACGACAGAATCGGGATCGGATCCTGGCCGCGTCAAACCTGCGTGCGGAGCCGGGCCAAACTCGGGCGCGGCAACAACCAATTGCATTCGGCCGAGGATTGTGTCCGAGTACTCCGCATCCTTTAAGTCGGCGACCACGCTCCGGCATTTCGACCGGGATTCGGGAGCAGAAAAGGTGGCCATCCAAGAGACACCATGCGGCGGCTTGTCCAACTTGTTCTTCCTCGTCAGCTCATCGTCAGCTTGCCGCAATATGATTCGCAAGTGGGACTTGCCCAGCCCACTCGGTCTAGGCAAGCCTACGCTAAAGAGGCACGCGAACCGTCATGTTTGATCCAGTAAGTGGCCAAGCCACCCGCGCCAATCAAGCTGATGAACTGAGTCAGTCGGCGGACAACAGCCACTTCGAGCAAGCGCTTACGGATCTCGCGCACGGAGAGAGCCAGCCTCCTGAAGAACTGTCGGATAAAATGGGGCTCTGCTGCAGCAGGCCGCATACCTCGGATGCAAACATTCACACCCCGGTCTCGTCGGACCCCTCCACCTCCACCTCTTCTCTGTCTTCCGGCTCAAATCCAGCCTCTCCCGCGGAGCCGAGCCAGCCTTTGTTCCAATACAGAACTACCGAATTGCCTGGCGCCAATGTCGATGGCATCTGCGTCGGCTTGGCAGCGGAGTGGATCCTCAATCTCGCCAGCAGCCCTTCGTCCCGAATGAGCGCGCTGATACCGGGCGCTCAAAACCATGCCTCGGCGGCAGTGCGGCAGCAACGGTATGAAGATCTCAAGGCGTTGTTGCGAAGTGACAGGCCGGGGGATTCTACCAACCTTCAGGCAAAGACCGCAATGTTGCGTGAGGCGGGATTAGAGCCTGCGAACAATCAGACTCGATATGAGTTTGGAACGTCCTCCGGAATTGCCCGGATAGTGAATGAAGTCACCCACGATCCATCGGTCTATCTGATCGGCCTGCGTTTTAAACCGCGTGGCGCGCATACAATTGCGACCTCGACATCGAATGGAATGACGACCCTGTTTGATCCAAATTATGGAGAATTTACCGTTCGGTCAAACCAGATGGGCGAGTTGTTCAAAAGCCTTGGCGACCGTTACAGTAACGTGATCGGGCTTGATATATTCATGGTGGTCACGCAAAGAATGACGTGAGCATATCGAGGCTTCGGAGGTCGGTCCGATGTCCTGGCGCGAAGTCGTTGCCTGACAATGGCGATCGAGATCGGAAGCCGCATTGGTTTGAGGTGCGCCACCGAAGCCATCGAAGGTCGAATTTGCTGCTCTCGACCGCGCAAATTCGTCCCGGTGGTGCCCCGAAGGTGTCGCAGCTTGGCGGAGACCGGACAGTTCTGCGGAGAAAGTGCTGTACGCTAGCGAGTGGCCTTGCTTACTTGGAAGAGACCGACAGCTCACGCACGACGGAGGACGCCTGCCTCGCTCTTCAAAGGCTGAATCGCCCTGCGCCCGGATTGTGCGGATCGGGAGGGCACAATAACGTTGTCTGTTGAACGGTCTCGGTTGATTGGGGCGACCACTCGATTCGTTGAGGCGCCAGGCTGAAGCCGTCTAAACTTTTCAAAAGCAGGGGGTAAGCTCCTGGCGTTAGCTTCAATGGCTTCGTCGACCCTCCGAGTGTCTGCATGTTCGCCGGCCGGCCGGTTCTCGGCGACGCGCGGAACTACCTACTCCCAGGCGCAATCGGCTGGTCGGCACGCTGCAGTTTTCGCAGCAAGCTATCGGATCCTTGCCAATGAGAGCTCGTGCATCCGTTTCGCGCGGGCCTATTTGATCGCTGCGCGCTCGTCCGCAGGGGGGGGTATCATCAGCAATCTTGCAAGGGCCGGAATGGTCGCCTGGCATAGATCGTGAGCTCGCAGTCGCCTGGCCGGGGCCGGTTACCCCTCCCACGAGTCGCCGTTGCTCATGAGGGAGTGAAGGGAAAAGAACCTATGGCGGACTCCTGCCGGCCCGGCCGAGCCGCCTGTCAGGTTCGTGACCAGATGTCGGTAGTCGATCTAAATGCAGGCCGCGGCAAGGGCAAAATCAACGAGTTTGAATTGGCGCGTCACTTGCTTCTTCACGGCGACATCTCGATCGCTCCAGGGGCGATCAGTTCGATTGACTAAGCAGAGGTGAAGAGGTTGGCCAGGTTGCGAGTTGAGGTGAACCGATACGTGAACCGTCCAGCTAGGAGAGCGTCTAGAGGTACTCAAAGAGTATGTGACACGCTTTGAACATTCTGGCTCGAAATCCGCTACCCGATGGGATCCATAACCTGTCGAGCCGCGCGCGTATTCCCGTTGCCGTGGTGAATTATCTGGATGTCTATTCGGGTGTTTTCAGGATCTGTTCCTGGATGTCATTTGTGCAGATATGAGAAGAAGCCCAATCATCACGCCGCTAAGCGTAGCGAATACGAAACCCGCCGACGTATATATCTCGCCCGTCAACTTGACGGCTAATGGCAGGGCACATCTTGGCCACGCTGCCGGGCCATTTCTCAGAATGGACGTCGTACAAAGGCACCTGAAAAGGGCAGGGCATCATGTTCGCTCCGGTCTGACGACCGACGGTTTCGAGAACCATGTTCTAGTCCGAGCAGCGCGCGAGAACATCGACCCGTCGGACTTGGCTCATGGCTTCCATGTCGGGATTGCTCACGATCTCGCCTCACTAGGGATCGTTTTCGATCATTTCGATGATCCAGCCCATGGCAAAAATTTTCAGCGGTTCTCCAATGTCAGCAACGCGCTCATGGATGCGTTATCTGCAGCAGGATCGCTGGAGTTTCGCGCAGCGCGGCTACCCGTCGACGATGCGGGCTCTGCTCTGACGCCAACGGAAGAGCGTTTCTGCATTGGAGGCTGGTTTGGCGCAACCTGCCCCGTATGCGAAGCATCCGCAGGGAGCTTCTTCTGCGAACAGTGTGGAGATCATTTCGAGCCAGACGAAGCACGAAATCCGGTGTCGAGGCGAGGACGGATCGTAGAATGGACGGATAACATCTCTGCCTTTCTCACAATTACACGAAACGACCAACTCGTCCGGGCGTGGGACGATGCGGCTATCGAACCTGGCTTTGTGGAGATAGGGAGGCGATATATCGCACGTAAAGGGCAGCGAATGCGGTTGACCGTTCCTGGCCTGCATGGAATGGCCTGGAATTCGCAGCAGTTCAACACACGTCAGATCCTGTTTAGCTACTCCTCGTTGCTCTACGCTCATTCCCTCTATTGTGGGCATAAAGATGCGGAGGCATCCGGCACGCCAAGTGCCTTTGCGCGCAATTCCGATACTTTCCTGATCGGCGCGACCGGCATCGACAATACAATCCCGATGCTCGTGGGAGTTACCGGATGTGCATCGGGTCAGGAGTCATTTCGTCAATTTGACCGAATTTTCTTCAATCATTTTTTTCGGTTGAACGGATCGAAGTTCTCTACCAGTCGCGGCCACGTGATTTGGGCGGGCGAAATCGCTCAAGTGCCGGATATATGTATCGATATTCTCAGAGTGTGTCTGTCGGAAATCTGCCCCGAAGAAGCGGAGACGGATCTGATCCCGAAGCAATTGATTGATCGCTATAATGCGATTCTCGACAAGAGCGCTGTGGTCATCAATCGTTGTACGGACATCATCAACGCGATGCCGTCTTGTGCCGCGTGTCACGTAGATGATGCGATGATGATCACGCTGAACCGGCTGTACAACCAACAGAGCTCAGCCCTCTCGCTAGAGCATCTGCGCGTGTCGCACGCGTCCAGATCGGTAACCGAATGGCTCGATTGTCTTGATTCCAATCCGAACCATCAGATCGCTTACACATGGCTGATGGGCTTCAGCATACTGGGCTGGCCGCTGATGCCGAGGATAACAGAAGCTCTGTGGCACTGGCTCGGCCATGAAGGACATCCCATCGCAGCCTGCGCTGCGCGACCCTCATCCGTACGAAGCGGAAGGGTACCAAGAATCGATGGGCGCAGCTTGACGGCCGCAGACATTGATGGATGCCTCCCGGGAAAAGTTGCACAATGAGAGCCGCAGCGAACATTGTCGCCGCCGATAAATTGCCCGATGAAGTGCCGCTCGAGGTCTCGATTCCATTCATGCTTGGTAGCATCAATGTGGCCGCGTCCTATGGGGCGAGCTTTTTTCTCGTGGATGCTCTGCGCTCGGCTCCACAGAGCGCATCCATAGCAGGAACAGTTATTTCGACCGGTACGGTCGCGACAATACTATGTTCGCTTGTGGCTGGCCGGATCGCCGATCTATGTGGGGTGATGCGAACGATCATCCTTGCTGCCGTGGTGATGGCAATTGCAATGATCTGTTTTGCAGCGGCTCCAATTTTTATGTTCCTCGCTTATTTCGGCGGGCTCTCGCTCGGCATTGGATGGTCAATCTTCTATATGCTGGCGCCGCTTCAAATCCTAGGGCGTGTGGACACTTACCGCATCCAAAGGACGATGGCTGCGAGAGTGACGACGGCGCGATAATTTCGAGCGGTCTTTTCGAAGCGGGTTGCAACGCGGCGGAACTGCTTGAGCTTTGAGAAGCAGCATT
>NZ_JBWJZD010000049.1:0-40861 GCF_056429065.1 Bradyrhizobium sp. USDA3010 | reverse complement strand
ATGGCGAGTGTGGCGGCCCGGATGCGCGGAGGGTGGGTGTCAGCAACCGAATCCTACGCCACCTCAGCGGCTTACGCCACGCTCGCCAGCCTCTCAACAAGCCGCTGATGAATAAGACGGGCTAGCAGGATCGGGGGCGCATGACTGTGGCTTCGTTAACACAAGGTTAATGGAAGAGGAGCCGGCGTCAGGGCCCGTGCGCCAGGCTCCTCCCCGAAACGCGACCGTGCTGCGTCCCCAACGGTCCCGTCCCACAAGAAGCCTGCGCCGGTTCGGTTGCTGATTTGCTAACGGCGGCCTGCGCATCAAGTGGGCGTGAGATGTGATGCCGTTCACATATGAAATTCGCGAGTAGGCCTAACCACCGGCAAGCCCCCGTGTCGGAGAATCGCGATGCCATCATTCCGCAGCGAAAGTTGGTCCGGAGTAGCGACCGCTTCGGTGGTCGGCATTCTCGTCGTAGCAGCGCTTGCATTTGCGGTCGTTGGTTATGTGGAGTGGTCGTCGGACGCCAATCTAGCCCATTTCGTGAGCCGGACGACTGAGGTGGCCGAGGCCACTTCAGCTCCGGTTCTGCCGCTCAATGGGCGAACAGGTTGTCCGCAGGGCAACAAGGTGTTGCCTTCGACGCTTTCACCATTGGACTGACGTTCAATTTACCGCCGCCAAATGGGCGGGGGAACAAGTGACAATGCCGGGAGTCGTGGAAATACTCCCGGCTCTCACACCCAACCCCCGATCGGGAGTTTAGAATGGCGACCTCGGCGTGCTGCCCATGCCGGGGTCGTTCTCATTATTGCGCGTTTGGCTATCGCCGCTCTGATCGGTGGCAACGACTGCGCCTGATCAAATCGTCCCAAGAAAAGACGCCGCCGGTTTCAGAAATACGTGCCGCCCTGAAAATTCCCAGCGTGACGCATAACGTCAGTGCCTATGTCCAAGTTGCTATTTTTTTAACCTCAGAGTGGATGAAGCCCGCCCGTCGTCGGGAACTAGTGGCAACGGCTGGAGTAGATACTCGCTCCCTTTCAGGTGCCCATCCTCGACTGGGAGTTCTAGTGGCGACCTTGGCGCTCCCCGCGCCAAGGTCGCTTTTCATTTGCTGGTCCGGCGGTTCACGCCCGGCGGGCTGGCTTTCCTTGCCGTCAATCCGGCCTGCCGCGGTTCGCATTAGCTCGTCGATCTCTTCTTCTGTGAGATGCGCTGGAGTCGAATAGTCCAACGCAACCAATCGGCCATCCTTTCGTCGCCACCAATCAGATGCTTTGTACTCGAATGGCGCGCCGTCTTCGTCGGGCCTATAATCCCAATCGGGGAAATCATCGAGATCGAGCAAATCCCGATGATCATCCTCGGCCCGAGGCTTTGCCGCAGCCATGACTAACAACCAGCCGCCGCCGGAACAGCCGCGCACGGGCCAAAGCAGTTCTCGACCTCGTACGTCGACTGCGGCGAACAACTTGGCTTCGTATAAATTGCACCGACGGCCCTGCGCGTCGCGGGCGACCTTCAATGCCCAAGCCCCGACTACCAAGCTGCGTCGTGCATTGAAAGAGTTGGCGATCCCGGCAGGATTCGAACCTGCAACCCGCGGAGTAGAATCCGCTACTCACGCCAGAAATCAGGCTTCGCCAACCACCGATTGACTACCGAAACACCGTGAACAAACAGCGATAAAGGTGGTCAGTCACGACCGAGCTTCGTTGTTTTCGTTGTTATTTTCGATTGCTACTTACGTTCGGGACGCGAGGGGCACAGCTTTAAATCCTGCCACTCCAATCATCTCCTGCGCCTTGCTCGGCGGTAGAGACGGTCGCTGGTTACAGCCTTGAATTTGAGGAGGAGCTTTGTCCTCCGCTATGGCCAGATCCGATTCAAGAGATTTGCCAATCGTGCGCCAGCGTTTGCGAGTTGCTGACGCTTGATGATGTCCCGGTTTTGCACGTAAGCAGCATGATATCAAGTAAACGGGCTGCAGAGCGTCGAACTCATCTACTTCCATATCGCCGCTGGTTTGTACGTCCCAATCCAGTCGGTCTTTGAACACACGGACGATGCATTTCCGAAAGCTCATCGGAGAATGCTCCATAGAACCCCTCTCCGCCATTTACACGATTTTGTACGCTAAACTACGATTTCGCGCGCTTGGGTTCGTTAGTTGTGACGAACGCACGCCACCATGGCTGGCGTGAAGGACTCTGGGTAATCATCGCCATCAACAAGGATGAGGACGCTGATCTTCCTGGTCGCCGATTACGTCCTGGTCGAAGCTGATGACGCGCGAGCCGGCCAAGTGGTGTTTCACCGAGAAAGGTCGCAGCTTTCTCGCGATGCTCGATCGGCCGGTAGTCGAGGATCGAGACATCATGCTCGCGCGAGCCGATGATGGTTGCGACGGTAAGCCCATTGCAGCGGGGGTCGGCTGTGTCTCATCCGTCCGACGCAGCTTCACCGCCACCGTTGCGCTTGATCGGTGTTCCGGGCGCCTTGTCCGGCGCCCGCCTTCGTCACGGCATCGATGAACCGTCAATTTGGGCAGGGTTGCCCGGCAGCTCCCCACAGGGCCATGTCTTTAACATGACCCTCGAAGATACCCGGTGGCGTGGTGCGGCCTGCTCCGGGTGCCCATCCCCGCGGGATGAAGCCGTTTAGCGATGCATCGTGCCGCAAATGCTCGAGAAGACCGACGGCATCGCGACCGCCATTGCGTTTGGGATCCTTCAGTTGCGCACAAATCTCGGCGCCGCTCTTGCCGAACCAGATGAACGCCACCGGGGCGAGCCGTGAGGGCCACTGTTGATGAAGCGGCGAACGCAAGCGCGATCAGAGACATCTTCATGGCGCGCGCTCACACGAAATCGATGAACTTGTTGAAGGGCATTTCGCGGATTCGCTTTCCGGTCGCCGCGAATATCGCGTTGGCAAGCGCGGGTGCGGCAGGAGGCACGGGGGGCTCGCCGACGCCTCTCACCTTGGGATCGCTCTCGAGCCCGCGCACCTCGATCACCGGACACTGATAGATCCGCATCGCTTCGTGGTGATTGTAATTGGTCTGCTGCACGCCGCCCTTGGCATAAGTGAGTTCGCAATTGATCGCGTGGCCGAGCCCCCAGATCACGCCGCCCTGCACCTGGTTCTCGAAGTTGACGGGATCGACGACCTTGCCGACGTCGACCGCGACCCAGACCTTGTCGATCCTGATGCCCTTGTCGGTCGCCCGTATTTTCTCGCGGCGACGCTCGTGCTTGCGGCCTATTGGTGAGGGACTGCAATCAATGATTTTAAGTCCAGCATTTTCGTTCTGACGTGCTGATCACAGCGGGAAATGGCAATGGAGCCAATTCCTCGATCCGGGGCAAATCGCGAGATGAATTTTAGCAGTCAATCGCAGTGCAATCGTTCGAATTCTGCGCATTCCATACCAGTGGCCCCCGTCGATCAAACGCGTGGGAACCGTTGCATCGAAACGCGCTTTGGATTCAAGGCAACTGATCTGATCGTGTACCCGGCTCACGGCGTCGGCCAGATTGTCGCGATCGAGGAACAGGCGGTGGCAGGAGCTCAGCTTGAGTTCTTTGTCGTTTATTTCGCGAAGAGCAAAATGACGCTACGAGTTCCTATAAGAAAAGCGGCAAGCGCCGGAATGCGTGAGCTTTCCGATCCGGCTGCCATCCAGCACGCGCGAAGTATCCTCAGTCAAGCGCCTCGCAGAGCGCGAGGTAATTGGTCCCGGCTTGCTCAGGAATATGAGAGCAAGATCAAGTCGGGAGATATTCTCGCCATCGCAGAAGCGATGCGCGATCTCTATCGGCCGGAGTTCAATTCTAGCCAAAGCTACAGCGAACGACAGCTTTATGCGTCTGCACTCGAGCGCCTGTCGGGAGAGATTGCCGTTGTCGACGGCGTCACCGAAGCCACGGCGGTCAGAGAGCTTGAAAGTCTGATGACTGAGGCAAGGCGAAGCGCCTAGAGCAGTCTGTGGAAATCGGGACGCCTCTGGCGAATCGCGCGGATATTCCCAATTCGGACGCTGCGCTACCCACGACATGCTCGGTGTGCTGTGAGGCATCTAGGCGGGGAGCACATCGACCGGCAGATGGGGTGGGGGGTGGTCATTTCCTCAGGGGGACGTCGCTCGCGGACCGGCCCCACTCTCATTCAGGGATTTTTTTCTGGTCTGGCGAGAGTTTCGGTCCGATTTACCAAAGTGTGCCACAGTGGTTTGGGAAACAAGGTAGATATTTCAAGCGCTTGGTGGAAGGCCGGACGTCGACAAGCAAGGCTCCTCTGGCAAGAGCGAGCAATTATTTTCGGGAGTGCCGATGCAAGAGCTACGCGCGCGAAGCGATTGCAAGCAATAGGCGCGAAATTAGGAGGGCGAGGGGGATGCCGAAGCAAAACGTACGGGCTTCGGCGTCGCGGATTTGGTGTCTTCGTGCATTTCCTGCCGGGTAATGCCAGCGTCCTTTTGCTGACAATGTCGGCGCGTGCGACATTGTCACGGTAGTGACCGCCTTTCCCGGCGGCTTCGCTCAGCACCTTCGCCGCGCCGTATTCGTCAGCAAGCCGCCGCTTCGCGACGATCGCCACCTGTCCGATGCAGGGTCGAGGCATGCGCTGCTAAGTGCTGTCCCGAAATTTCCAACGGAGCGCCCGACCGAGCAGCTGTTGGAGTTGGCCGAGCGTATCGGCAGCCCGGCTCAAAATTAGGAAAGGAGCCCTCGCAAAGTGTGTGCGCTGATTTCAGCTGACATTCGCAGCATGATTCGGTTTGCCGCGTACTAGGCTAGGTCCGCTTGCCCACGCCAGTGGAAAGGGTCTCATGTGCACGCACCGGGCTGCAGGTCGTGAGTACGAGCGCAAACCGGCTGCACTGCCAGTCAGCGCCGAGCGCGGCGCTGGTGGGTGATGTCAGGTTGACCGACAGTAATGCCGCTACGCAGGCAAGGGTCACGTATGCCGCGATCAGCACCGCTCCCTTGTGGGTCTTTGGGTGGGAAATCATGGCCTTGGCTCCTGTACGATGGCCGGAAGATTAAGGGGCAGGCTCCACAGTCCTTGTGATCCAATTCACGTCCTGACCCACATTTTTCGCTGGTGGCCCGAAGGCTTGCGCGATTGCTGGCACTGGATCAGCGCTGCAGCCGGACTCGCGCACCGGAGCAAACAGCATCTTTAGTCGATCAACCTCGTCGGCACAGGCGAGTAACGCGGGCGGAATGTCAACGCCGAGCGCCCTGGCTGTCATGGGATTGATGACCAGCTCAAACCTGGTTGGCTGCTCGATGGCCTTCGCGAGCGGCTGCTGCCTGGGTTTGACCTTGATCAAGTTCAGCAGCGTCGCCGCCACGATCATCACCAGGACGCCACCAACACTGAGCGCGATCTGCATCGCCAGCCCGTCCGAGACGTCGAGCAGCGCCAGCTGGCTGGCGAGCGTCAGCAGAACGCCGAGGCAGTAGATTGTCAGCGAGTTCTGGCCGCAGCGAATGGCGCCACGCATCACCGGCGTCGTCAGCCCTCGCCAATCGCGAGGCACGAATGATACGAACAAAACCGCAAGGGCCAAGAAATGCAGCAGTCGCAAAGGGGCGAGATTCGATTTGTCCATCGGGTAAAGCAGAGCCTGCGGGACCAGCACTTCCAGCGGCTTTATGCTCCCGCTCAACGCGGTGATGAGGCTGAACACCAGATAGAGAACCGCAGGCACAAGCGCGGCGCGCGAGGTCACCCACGGTCGGAATCTCTTGCCCTCGATGATCCACCACGCGCCAAGCACAAGCGGCAGCTGCCAGGCCAGCGGATTGAAGAACCAGTGGCCGTTCGGCCATGCCGGGATGGTCCAGCCGAAGACGTGCGCCAGTGCATAAAGCAGCAGCGACGCGCCGAGCGTTGCGTTCGGCGCTCGCAGCAGCAGCCACAGTAGCGGCGCGAACAAAAGGTGATAAAGCACGAAGAGCGGCAAGATGTCGGTGTTGACGGGGCGGTATTGCAGGATCGCCGCGTGCGCGAGCGTCGCGCCCGGCTCTTCCAGCAGAATGCGCGTATTGCTCTCGTCGGCAAGATGGCCGCTGCCTGCGAGGTGAACCATGATGGCGCAGGCGAGCGTGAGCAGCAGAAATGCGACATAAATATCCCAGCTTCGCCACAGCGTCCGGCCGATCACGCCGGTCCAGCCCCCGCTCTGCCGTGCCTTGCCGTAGGCCAGCGCGCAGGTCAAACCCGAAAGAAACATGAATACTTCCGCGGCATCGCTGAAGCCGTAGTTGCGCAGTGTCAGCCAGCTCCCGATGTTGTTGGGGACATGGTCAAGAAAGATGTACCCGAGCGCGATGCCGCGGCAGGCATCAATGCGCAGATCACGGCCGTAGCCTTTCAGCTCCGGCAGCGCGGCTACCAATGGCTTCGGGGCGGCAGTTCGATCATGCATCTGATTGCCCCGTCCGGCGTGCGAGCGCGCCTCAAGAGGGACCGAATTTGAAAAAAAACAGCCGGGTCGTGACAACGGCACAGTCTCGAGTTGCTTCACGCCGACCCCGGCCACGAACGCTATTGCGATAACGATCGTATGGCGGCGCTTGGTGGAACCTTCTGGCGCGCGAGGCTGTCCGTTGACGATCGTAGCTCAACGGCACAGCGCGTAAATCAGCCGGAGGTCCCAGTGAGAGGTTCCTAGGTCCTATGATCAAGGTACCGCACAGATCTCGGCATCGATCACCGTTGCGCACCGGCGTAGGAGACTCTGAGTCCCACAACTCTCGTGGTCCGCTCTCGCTCTTTCGTCGCCCTATTGTGAGGTGATTACAATTACAGCGCACAACGGCATTCGGCTCCTACCTTGAGTGCCTGATGGCGAACCGCTCGCTGGGCCAAGGATAGAGGATGGACGGTTTCGGGAGCCAGTCTTCCGCCAGCTTCTTCCTCGCCAAAGACCGGAAGGCGGGTGTATGATTTATTCAATTGGATCTCCGTGCAATGGGATGACGGAGAGCTTTTTATGAAGGTTCTTATTGTCGACGATCATGCATTAATTCGCGAGGCGCTGCACGCTGTCGTGAAACAACTGAAGCGAGATGCCGTCATATTTGAAGCTTCGAACGGCCGTCAGGCTGTGCACATAGTCGGGGAACATCCCGACATCAACCTCATTTTGCTTGATATCAATTTGCCTGATCGAGATGGCTTCGCTGTCCTTCGCGAACTGCGTGACCGCTATGCGACCATTGCTATCATCATTCTCTCGTCCTCGGATGATCAAGATACAGTCAAGCGAGCTTTCAGACTTGGCGCTCTGGGTTTCATCCCGAAAACTACCGAACGCGAGGTCATGCTGAACGCCATCAAGTTAGTGTTCTCCGGCGGAATTTACATTCCCTCGGAGATTCTTGAGGAAACAACATCTCCGCGGCTTACAAATAAGCTAGCGACGCGCGACTCTCCCAAGGGTCTCGGGTTGACCGATCGGCAGATTGAAGTGCTTGCGCTCCTGATGAAGGGAAAAACCAACAAGACCATTGCCAGGACCCTCAATATGGCAGTGCCGACAGTGAAGAACCACATCACGGTCGTTCTCAAGGCGCTCAACGCAACGAGCCGCACCGAGGCGGTAATAAAAGTAGGAAAAATGGGCTGGGAATTGTCGCCGAAATCTGAGTCATAACGCCGCCCCGGTGTCTCTCCTATCGTCATGATCCCTAAAGAACTCGTGCATGACAGCGCGGAGCCGCATTGGGTCGACAGGCTTGTGCAGCAAAATGTACCCTCTATCCTTGGCGTCACGTAGTGGTTCGGGTGCCGTATCGCCGCTGATGAGGATGGCTGGAATTGATGAGCCAAACACCGCATTAATTTGTTCAATTGCTCGGATCCCGGTCTTTCCGCTCGCGAGATGATAATCCGAGATTATGAGATCGGGGCGTTGTTGGCGCTCAGCAAGTCGGATAAGTGCACCTTCGTCGGATCCGGCGGTCAGGACGGAGTATCCCCATTTGCCAAGCAATCCGCCCGTTTCCTCCAGCACAATTGGAGCATCGGCAATAACAAGAATTACCTTGCCTTCGACCGCAAAGACTGCGGGGCGAGGTGAGTCGACGGGCTCGGTGGACGTGACGCGTTCATCGGCAATTGGAACCAGGATTGCGAATCGCGAACCTCGGCCCACAGTCGAAGCTAAGTCAATTTGATGGTTGAGAAGCACGCGAAGCCTGTCGACAATAGCCAGGCCGAGCCCCAGGCCGCCGTACCGGTTCCTTTCTGGGCCAGGAAGTTGAAAAAACTCGCCATAGATATTCTGCTTCTGATCCTCAGGAATGCCGGGACCGCTATCCCATACCTCGATACGCAATATTTCACCGCGGCGACGACATCCGACAATGATCCCACCCCGCAATGTATAGCGCACAGCGTTGGATATCAGATTGAGCAGTATGCGTTCGAGCAGCATCGCGTCGCTCCGCACCCAGGCGTCGCTTCGCCTAACGCGTAGACGCAAGCCTTTTTCTCGCGTTGCCTGATCAAACCTAGTCTCAATTGTTTGCAACAGGCGCGCGATCGGGAATTCGGTAATTGTGGGTGTAAAGATTCCAGCATCGAGCCTGGAAATATCCAAGAGCGAATTGAACATTTCATCCATTTCTTTGCGCGTTGCATCGATCCGCTCGATCGTCTTTGCCATTTCCCACGATTTGAGCGGCGTGCGCAGCTGTGCAACGAACAGGCCTAGTGCATGTAATGGCTGCCGCAAATCATGGCTTGCCATGGCAAGAAAGCGCGATTTTGCTGCATTGGCGAGCTCCAGCTCTTGCGTACGCTCTGCGACCTTCCGTTCGAGTTCGATCTGCGAGCGGCGCAGACTTTCCTCCGCTTTCTTGCGGACCTCGACGTCGGCACTCAGTAACAAGCTTGGAACGGTAATGCTGATCAAGAACATCAACACCAGCAGGAATGAAACGTTGATATCCGCGGCCGTGAACGGGCCGCCGCCCGTGAGCGTCCCCCAAATCGTGATGCCCGCAAGCACCAGCGCAACTGTTGCGGTGTCACGTGGACCGCGGCGCAGCGCCGCCCACAACATTGGCAGGATCGCAAGAAAACCAAGTGGATTTCGGCTCGGCGTTTGCTCGATCAGGGGGCTGAAAGCAATGAGTCCAACAGCCGCCGCTGTTGCGAGGACGCCGACCGTTTCCAAAAATTCATTGCGGTTGAAAGCGTGGAAATGCCTTGATGCCCAAAGCACGATAACGGGGGCAATGACCAGCGCGCCGGTCGCATCTCCCAGCCACCATGTGACCCAGGCGTTCGCGAAATTCGTCCGATCGATGTACCCGGCGGTTGCCAGGCTGATCAGTCCAATGCTGGCGCTGATCGGTGTTGCGATCAGGAAGCAAATCAGAGCGAACTTCGCGACGGAGTTTGGCGTCGAAAAAGTATTACATCCGCTCGACCATCGATTGATCAGGTAAGCGCCAACAACCGCTTCAAGAGAGTTACCGGTCGCAATCGCAATTGCGGTGGCAACCGAGCCGGCGGTCGTCGCATTGGCCATCGCCGCTGCCATGAAAATTGCAGGCGAAGTCCGATATCCCCACAACAGCACCGCCGCCAGCGCGACACCCGTCGGTGGCCAAATTGGCGTTGCATTGGGATGAATAGAGGCGAGAGCAAGGCCGCCTTTTGCCAAGGCGAAATAGGTCACTCCAATTGCGACTAGGCCGCCGGCACAACTAAAGCTTCGGCGAAACTTTATCTCCGGCGTCAGTGATCGTGGATCGGACATCGTCGACGCCTGGATCAGGCAGTTGGATCGTCCACCATGGCTGACCTTTTGATCTCCTTGATAAAGATCAAAGATCGCTACTTTTACTATCGACAGGCTGGAGCATCTAAGGTGCACCAACTTTTCGGAGCTAAGCGACCTGTCGCTGACTCTGATAGGAGTCAACGCCGCCCCCACAACCCCGGCGGCCACCACTATTGCCCCGCATAATCGCAATTCGGGTTCATTGAGGAAACTACCCATTTCGAGTTAGCCGAACGCGGAGCTGGTAGTTAGCCTTTGCCCTGCGAAGTCTGAAAGGGTCATTTTCGACGGATTCAGCGGAGGTGTCGGCAGGTCGATGTCCGCTTCTGCCCGTAAGCGCCGATCCGGGGCCAGGAAAGAGGCGTTGCGTTTGGCGAGACCCCCCGTGATTCAAACTCCCAAACTGGGGGCTCGAATCGTGCGCTACGAACTTGCCGACTATGAATGGGTTGCCATCAAGCCGATGTTGCCCAACAAGCCGCGTGGCGTTCCTCGGGTAAATGATCGTCGCGTCCTCAATGGTATCTTCTGGGTCTTGCGATCGGGAGCCCCCCTGGCGTGACCTTCCGGAGGCGTTTGGCCCATACACGACTCGCTACTACCGTTTCGTCCGCTGGCGACGGGCCGGTGTCTGGGGCCGCGTCCTAGACGCACTTGCCTCTGCCCATGACGCCGCTGTCCAGATGATCGATACCTCCATTGTCCGCGTGCATCAGCATGGAGCCTGCATCATAAAGAACCAGCGCCAATTGATGGGAAGGTCACGCGGCGGCTTGCCGAGCAAAATTCATGCGATGGTCGATAGCAATCGTCTGCCGGTACGGCTGGCGCTGAGCCCCGGTGAGGCCCACAACGTTCGGCTTGCCGGAAGGCTACTGTCTCGTCTGAAATCCGGGTCTATGCTGCTTGCCGACCGTGGCTACGATGCCGACTGAATCAGACAGCCCGCCATGAAGAAAGGCGCATGGGCCAACATTTCGCCGAAAAGCAACCGCAGCGACCCGATCTGCCTCAGCCCCTGCCTCCACCGCGCTCGGAACTTGGTCGAGCGCTTCTTCAACAAGATCAAATACTGCCGCCGGGTTGCGACACGCTATGACAAGCTCGCCGCCAACTACCTTGCCTTCGTTCAACTCGCATCGATCAGGCTATGGCTCCGCGCTAATGAGGCCGCGTCCTAGAGCAGCGTCTGCCGTCGATGCCGCGACACGTGCTCGACCAGTTCCGCGTTCAAGCAGTTTAGGATTTGCTCCAATTGCTCATTCACAAGCATGAGAGCCCTGAGAGCGCTGCGCGGATCGCCATCACAGGCGGCGACGATCTCGTCTAGCTCCCGCTCATACTCATCCAGATAATCGTTGGTCGTTGGGCACGGCATACGCACAACATCCAAACAGAAAATGTTGTGTCGAAACAACGAGCGTGGCGCTTTTTCCTCGATATTCACAGGCAGCGGCCAAATTGCTGATTGCATTTCGACGAGCCTCGCTTTGCTCTGAAACGATATTTCTAGGTATTTTGGGGGCTGCATGGTCGAAGTGTATTTCAACGTCAGGCGCGATCTGCTCGTTGTGAGGAAGGGGTTTCCCGTGCCGGGTATTGGCGTCGAAGGGAAATGGCGCAAGAGCAAGAAAAGGGTCATCAGGGTAAGTGAGGAGATCAGGCAGGCAGTCCAGAGCCAAGGCTATTACATGCGCAGGCTCGGCGATCTCAAGAGAACGAACATTGAATCGTCGCACGGATGAGGGCTCGCGGCGTCCACACTCAGGATCGCGATAGTCGGAGGTACTCGCTAGCTAACTCTCGCCACCTCCACACTAAGGCGGTGCTTTGTTGTGCGCGACCTTCGTTGTTCTTTCGCTCGCTCCCGTAACAATTGCTTCTCCGCTCGATACCAGAACGCATCCATCTTGACGTGGGTCTGGCCTGCATCCTTCCAGAGCTTATAAGCGCGGGTGCGAATATCTTGATCGGTCAAGGTACGCATAATCCTCTCCTGACCTGGGTACTTTAAAACTAGCGGGCGACAGGCGGGCGGCCCCAGCCCGGAGTGGAGAACAATTGGACGATCCAGCGCTGAGAGCAGCTTCTCAGAAGGCGCCTCCGGAGAACAGGAATGTTGGCTAGAACAATCCGATCAAGGCGAAAACTGCGACCTCCGTTAAGAAGACAGCACTCATGATCGTGACGGTGAGAAACACGTCGGCCGCAGAGAGCTTGGTCATCATGTGCCTCGCATTTGCGAAGCCCCAGAGCCAACTCACCTAAGTTAAAAAGGTTCGCTCAATGGGATCGAGGCGTTCCAGCGGGCGTTATCGACACGGCAGGGACGCCGTGCACATCCCAACAAGCTGTGCACCTACCAAAGGTGGCAGCCATGGTTGCACAAACTCGAGTCCCTGGCCCGTTTCGCCTAGAGTCGAACCACGCCCGCGCAATCGGCAATGAGATCGGCGAGCATCTACCGCAACATCTCGAACGCGAGACCGCCCCGGTTCCGCCGCACCTGCGAAGGCTATTAGATCGGTTTGTGGAAATGGAGCGCCGTGAAATCGTTCCGGAATGACATTAAAGCCAGGGTTGTTTCGGGGCGGTCCATTTCTCCGATCCGGCGTGCATGAAGGATACGGAACAATTCGCCCGCCGCGGGCATTTTTGCTTTGCACTGCCAACCATGAGGCCTCGACGTCATCAGCCCCGCGTCGGGCCTTTCGTCGTTTGAGGCCTCTAACGATGGCAGCGGCCAAGCTGCCGGCAACCCCGGCTACCGAATTTCCAATTCACTGATCGCTTGAGCCGAAATCTCGGCGGGGTCAGCAATTCCGGTCTGCGCGGCCTTGATGATGGTTTTTGCGATCAGTTGCGTGAGCGGGTCCTCGCGGTCCTTGACGCACAACTTATGCAGCGCATGCTCATACGCCTTCCTGACGAGGTTGGCCTCTTCCGGCGACATGGAGCTGATTTGCAAGTGAAGGAAGGTTGACATTTTCGCCCTATCAGCCTCGCTCGTGCCATGGAACCTTATCACGGGAACTTGCGGTCCGCGCAAAAGATTGGTGGGTGTTGGGAGCAGCCGTTCCAGCGGACAGGGGTGAACTGGTCGCGGTGGATCGCTACCGTGGATCGGGCCAGCCATGCGCAAAGCCGCCCGCGAGGGAGCGCGCTACTGGATGCATCGTCGGCTATGGCCGAGGTGGGATAAAGCCTGCTGCTACTTCTCGCCTAAGAGCTTGCCGGTCTTTCTGTTGATGAAGTGACAGGTCTGACAGTCCGCACACACAACCTCTTGATACTCGTCGCGCTCGGCCACGGCCAGTTCGACCTGGCAGTGCACTGTCCTACCGGACAGTAGGCACTTGAATAGAATGTTGCGCGTCATGGCCGAACTATAAATCCAGCCAATTTAGGTGCGAAATTCAGGTTCTTTACGTAGGCGGCTAGAACTTCGTCACCGCCAGAGAACTTAGAAGAGAACCTAAGACGATCCTAGCTATAGCGGTTCGATGCCGGCCAGTTCGCCGGCTCGAATTCGCCGATTAGGCGATCACCGGACCATAACTCGATCCGATGGTCGCCAGCAAAGGCCTTCGCCCGCTCCTTGGCCGCAGCTTCATCCAGGCAAACCAAATCTATGCGATTGGCGATGCGCCCATCGCGATCAAGAATATAGGCTGCGTAGTTGCGCATGATCATGATTGTGCGCCACGGTTCCACAACAAACGGGCGCTGGAACCGTCTTGTTCCGCGATCATCTAGGCAAGCAACGTTGACCTTTGGTCCAAGCGATGCGGCTCCGGGTCCGCAGCGCGCTGGACAGCCACGGCGGAGCCGACGGCCTCCACAGCCCTGGGGTATTCTATGAGAATTCCGTCTCCGGTCGTCTTGACGACGCGGCCATGCTACTCGGCGATGTTGGGATCGACGATTTGACGCCGAATGGCTTTAATTCGGCGAAGCGTTCCACTCTCATCCTGGCCCATCAGCCGGCTGTAGCCGACCACGTCTGCTACCAGGATCGCTGCAAGTCGGCGTTGCGGGTGCATTTGATGCGCAGTCGTTCTCCCCCTGTCCGCGCGGCAGGGCCGACAGCTCGCTAAACCGCGAAGGCAGCATGACTGCGGTTAACTTAGCACCCTTGGGACATGGCGGGTTGGGGAAAGTTTGGCTTGCCGCGACCCCCTACCCGTCGGCTAAGTGACCAGACATGGGATGCCAGTTGTAAACCGACCGCGCGACATCCGACTAATACGCTCGTTCCAGCTCTGTCTTGAACCATGCGCTGGGGGCTGATCGAATGCGGTCATCGAATGGGGTCCTGGAGTTCGCGTGCCTTGGCCCGTTGTCCATGCGATGTCCGCACCTGGGACCAAAACCGACGAACTCGAACACTTATCTCAGGGGCGTCTGACAGGGATAAACCGGACCTCGTCCGCGCCGTCCGCCAATTCCGCTGCCCCTCCGAAAAAGGGGTAAAGTGCCGGAGGGTCACATCCGAGGAGCAACAACATGACCCTACAAATCCCCGAGGTAGTTCCCACCAGGATCGACCGGCGTGTCTTCGCGATCATGGGCAACACGATGCCACCCCGAGATCCTGATGACGACGAAGAGGACGAGGAGCAAGACGACGAAGAGAACCGAACCGACGAACCGCCGGTCCTGCGCGAGCCGGACGAAGACTGAGCAGGATGCTTATGATTGACGTAGCCTGAGCTTCGGAGAGCGTTATCCCCAGCCTACGTGCGCCGCGCTGGCGCGTCCGGCGGCTTTCAAGGTCGTTCTAATTCCGAGAGCAGCGGGCAGACGTTGAACGGACCACGGTTATCGGCGGAGCAACCTGTTGGCTTTCACTGGTGCGGGAGGAGAGCATGACCCTCATATGGCTTGGTGTGCTCCTGGTTTTCGGCGGCGTGCTCCAGATGGCGTATCAGCCAATCTGGCGAGGCCGATTCAGCGGTGGAAGGTGGCTTCGTTCCGGGCGTGACACGCTGGAACCTGTAAGACCGGGTAGCGGCTTCGGCATCAAATCGAATTGGCCTGGACTTGTAATGGTCGCGCTCGGCGGCGCTTTCTTGCTGGCCGGAGCTGCCATCTGAGCTGGACGAATGTCTCAGGCGATGCCCGTTATCTAGCCCGGCCATGTACTAGAGCCATGTCTCTTCTTGGCCCGCTTGAGACATGCCGACCCGCCCGGAGAATGTCCGTTGATAGGGGTAGATCGGAAGTCAACGTCAAAGGGGCAAACCGGCGCTTTTGACCCAACTCGGACATGCCAGCCTTCTGTCAGGTCCCGCTCTGCGTCAAGAGCGGACGTTGGAAATGGTTGTTGCTATGGAGACAGGTACGACGGTCTGTGATTGACTGCTTCGACATCGAGGCCCGCGGCCGTGGCAAAGGATTTCGCGATGACGTCAAGCTCGTGTTGCGAGATCACGTCTTCGACACGGGCAAAGCCGTTCGGTGCTCGCTCTTCTGCGAGCTGCATCGCGGCTTCAGGTCCGAGACTCCGGTTTCGCAAGATGACATCATTCATTGCCGGCCGGCGCTCCGCGTCATAGCGTTCCAGAGCTGCGACAGGGCGGTTGGTTTCAATCAGGGCGCGGGTGAGAGCCCGAGCGTCCAGGATCGCCTGCGAACCGGCCTGGCCACCGATCGGCTGCATCGGATGTGCCGCGTCACCAAGAAGGGTAACGCAGCCGAATGACCAGGCTGGAATTGGGTCGCGATCGACGAGTGGAAATTCGTAGATGTGCTGCGATCGTTCGATCAGTGTCGGCAGGTCGAGCCAGGGAAATCGCCAGCGCTCAAATGTCGAAAGCACCTTTTCCTTCCCGACGCGTCGATTCCAGTGTTCTAACAAGGGTGCCTGGTCGGGTACCGTCATTTGACAAATCCAGTTGGTCAGCAATTTGCCTCCTGGAGTCTTGCCGATCGGATAGACGATAATTCGCTGATCGAAGTGTCCGGCGATGACCATCGTCTGCCCATCAAGAAATGGTTCGGCCTCGACCGCCGCACGCCACAGGATTTGGTGAGCGAAGCGTGGCGCCCCTTCGTCAGGATAAACCTGGCGCCGCACGGCCGAATGAATGCCGTCGGCGCCAACGAGGATTTCGGCTTCTTCAAACATGTCTGAGCCAGATTCTTCATCGCTGAAGCGAGCCCGTACACTTTCGCCGCGCTGCTCGAAGGCTCTGAGCCTCATTCCCGTGCGGACATTTTCATCGCCGATCCGCTCGCGCACGGCACGAAGCAGCATGAGTTGCAGTTCTCCGCGATGGATAGAAATTTGCGGCCAGCGATATTCTGCTGCCAGCCCCCTCGGCTCATCATAAATCAATTGCCCAAACTTGTTGCAGAGCTTCAAGCGCTGCGTGGCGATCCCGGCCTCCGCAAGAGCATCGCCGAGTCCAAGCTCCGTCAGCTCGCGTACCGCCGTTGGCTGCAGGTTTATGCCGACGCCGAGCGGGAAGAGATCGCGCACCGCTTCGTGGACGCGGACGCGTATTCCAGCCTGATGCAGGCTGAGCGCAAGGCTCAGCCCGCCAATGCCGCCTCCGGCGATAATGACACGCGGATCGCTCATTTTGCGGCGGCCACGCGTGGATCCCTGACCTTGTTGAAGGTCTCGAACTCGGCATTACGCAGTTCGCCATCCACCTTCTCGACCTTGCGGATGTAGATGTTGTGCACAATTTCGCCGCTGTTCTTGTCGATCGACATCGGTCCGCGCGGGCTTTCCCAGGCCATGCCCTTCATCGCGGCGACAAGGGTCTTGCCGTCGGTCGAGCCGGCGGTCTTGTTCAGCGCTGCATAGATCAGATGCATGCCGTCATAGCCTGACACGGCCATGAAATTCGCGCGCGCCTTGGTCTCTTTCTGATAGGCCTCGGTAAACGCCTTGTTCAGAGGGGACGCGTGCGCGGCCGAGTAGAAATGCGCGGTCACTGCTCCAAGCATGACGTCGCCCATGTTCGGCAGGGCTTCGTCGTCGGTGAGATCGCCCGGCCCGATCAGCGCGATGCCGGTCTTGTCGAGGCCGCGTTCGACGAACTGCCTAGCGAACACCGCGGCCTGCGTGGACGGCACGAACACGAACAAGGCCTGCGGCGCGGCCTCCTTGACCCGCTGCAGGAACGGCGCGAAGTCGGGGCTGCGCAGCGGCACGCGGATCGCCTCAGCGATCTGACCGCCGGCCGCCTTGTAGTTGTTGGTAAAGGTTTCTTCTGCCTCGAGCCCTGGCGCGAATTCGGTGACCAGCGTCGCCGCCTTGCCGAACCCTTTCTTCACGGCCCAGTTCGCAAGAATGGCCGAGGATTGCGCCAGCGTGCAGCTCGTGCGTACGAAGAACGGGGACTTCTGGACCACCGCCGTCGTGCTCGAAATCATGATCACTGTCGGCTTCTGCGCTTCGGTGAGAAGGGGGGCGCTGGGCAGAAGGTCGGCCGTCTGGCCTCCCCCGATCACGTCGACCTTGTCGTTGACAACGAGTTCCTGAATCAAACGCTTGCCAGTTTCACCGGACGAAGCGTCGTCCCGGACAATCAGCTCGATCCGCTTGCCGGCGACGATCTCGCCGTGCTGCTTGATGTAAAGGCGCGCGCCCGCGAGCACCTGTTGCCCTGCCGCCGCCAGCGGGCCGGTCATCGGCATGACCATCCCGATCTTGACGGTCGTTTGCGCGCCGGCGCTTCCGGCCGCGGCGATCGAGGCTGCGAGTACGGCAGCCGAAAGAACGTAGTTCTTTGGCATTGCTGGCCTCCTGCATCAGGCGGCGCGCCTCCCGGTCGGGATGCATGATCGCCGACTGCGGTTGAGATATTGGCTTTCCGCGCTGTAGTATGAAAGTCCGATTTTGAGACATCCCTGTAGCCGTCAGACTAAGGGGGGTAGAAATGGATTGGTCGGACCGGATTGGCCGTCGTATCAAGCTGCGCGACCTTCACGTGGTGCTTGCCGTGGCGGAATCGGGCAGCATGGCAAAGGCATCGCAGAAACTCGCCATCTCCCATCCCGTGGTGTCCAAGACTATTTCCGATCTTGAGCAAACGCTCGGAGTGAAGCTGTTCGATCGCACCTCGCAGGGGGTGGAGGTGACCAGCTATGGGGCGGCCCTGCTCAAATGCGGCGTCAACGTCTTCGACGAGATGCGGCAGGGATTGAAGCAGATCGAATTCCTCACCAATCCGACGTCGGGCGAACTGGCCGTTGGTTGTCCTGAAATTATGAATGCGGGCATCATGCCGGCGATCTCGGAGCGTCTTCTGCAGAAGCATCCAGGTGTGCAGTTGCGAGTGATCCACGCCGATGTCGCGCTGTTGCAGTTCAATCCGCTACGTGAGCGCAAGGTCGAACTCCTGGTCGGGCGGCTCCCGGATCCGTTTGTCGAGGATGACCTGGTGGTCGAGCCCCTGCTGCAGGAGCCGTTTGTCGCGGTCGCCGGCGTGAACAGCCAATGGGCACGCCGGCGCCGCATCGAACTTGCCGATTTGATAGAGGAATCCTGGGTGCTTCCGCCGCATGACAGTGCGCCCGGCGGAATCATTTCGGAAATCTTCGCCGCCAGCGGATTAAAATCGCCGCGGCCGGGGATTGCCACCCTGTCGATTCAATTGACCACTGCACTGATCGCTACCGGCAAGTTCGTTGGCATTCTGCCGAACTCCGTTGCCCGGTTCAGTTCCCGACGCGTGGGATTGAAGATCCTGGCCGCAAAAATTCCGACCACTCATTATGCAATCGCCATTCTCACTGTGAAGAATCGCACTCCGGGCCCGTTAGCAAAATTGTTCATTGAACATGCGAGAGCTGTAGCAAAATCGTTGTCGACGTGATGTGAGTGCGCCTTTGCTCAACGGGTTGTTCAGGCGTCCTGAATTCGTCGATGTCCGCTTTGCGCCAGTCGCGGTCGTATTACTGTAGGTCATCTCTTACCGCGAAACGCAGGCCGCGCAGCTGGGTAGGCGCCGGAACGCCGTTGACTTCAGCTGACAGTACCTGATCGAGCAATGCGAGTCGGCAACGGTTTTCGCGCGGTCGGCCGCTGAACGGCCATGGTCGGCTTCAAGCCCACCGCCCGGCGCGTGCCGCTCGACGGCGTGCTGCCGCTGTCTTTCACGCTCGATTCAGCGGTTGCCCAAGACGGTGTTCCAAAACGACCTTTCGCCGGCGATCGCCGACGCCTTCACGGCGGCGCTCGGCCGCTTGTCGGCCGCCGGCGCGACTATCGTCGACTTGCCGATGGCTGAATTCGCCCAAGCCGCGGCCGTCAATCCGCGCGGCGCGTTGAGAGCGACTTCATCTATGAGAAGACACGCGGGGAGCGTCCGCATGATCTCAGCGAGCGCATGAATTTCAATGCGGCCCTGCAGCGCCTGGCGAGCCAGGATGCCGCAGTGCATCGGATCATGAGCGAGGTGGTACACCTCGTGAAGCCGCCCAGCGCTTTGCGCGATCCCCGGATCGTCGGTCGGGTCACAGCGCTGATGGCTGCCTCCGCTTGATCCCTGGAGAAAATCCAATGTGTAGCCTCGTCGGAAAATTCGTGATGCTTTCCGCCTTGCTCGTCATGTTCGCCGGCAGCGCATCCGCTCAGAAGCAATACAGTCCCGGCGTGAGCGACACCGAGATCAAGATTGGCAACATCATGCCCTATAGTGGGCCGGCGTCGGCCTATGGCATCATCGGCAAGACCATGAGCGCCTACTTTCGCATGATCAACGATCATGGCGGCATCAACGGTCGCAAGATCAACTTCATTTCTTACGATGACGCTTACAGTCCGCCAAAGACCGTGGAGCAGGCACGAAGGTTGGTCGAGAGCGATGAAGTGTTTCTGATCTTTGCGCCGCTTGGCACTGCGTCCAATGCCGCCATTCAGAAGTACATGAATACGCGTGCCGCAACTCTTCGTCTTGAGCGGCGCTTCGCGCTGGGGTGATCCCGAACATTTTCCATGGACGATTGGTTTGCAGCCCAACTACCGCGCAGAAGCGCGTGTCTACGCAGCGTATATTCTGCAGCAATATCCCAGCGCCAGAATCGGCATCCTCTATCAGAACGATGATTTCGGAAGGGATTACATACTGGGTTTTAAGGATGTGCTGCGGGACAAGTACGACAGGATGGTCATTGCCAGTCCGCCGTATGAAACCACTACGCCAACAATTGACTCGCAGGTGGTTGCGATCAAGACTGCCAATCCCGATATCTTCCTCAATATCGCGACGTCGAAATTTGCAGCGCAGGCGATCAAGAAGATCGCCGAACTCAACTGGCACCCCGTCCATATCGTGGCGAATATATCGGTTTCAGTCGGGGCCGTGCTGAAACCCGCTGGGCTCGAGAACGCCAAGGGCATTCTCAGCGCGGGCTTTCAGATGGACGTCACGGATCCGATGTGGGATGGTCGCCCAGGCATGCAGCGCTTCCGCGCCTTCATGGCAAGATACTATCCTGAAGCAGATCGTTCAGAGGGTGGTCCAATGGTTGCTTTCAACGCGTCGAACGCGCTTGTCGAGGTGCTCAAGCGCTGCGGCGATGATCTCACTCGCGATAACATCATGAAGGTGGTCGCCAATCTGGATTTCGAGCTCGACGGCTTGATTCCGGGCATACGGGTGAAGACCACCCAGACGGATTTCTATCCCATCGAACAGGTGCAGATGATGCGTTTCACCGGCGAGCGGTGGGAGTTGTTCGGCCCGATCCTGGACGGCCACGCCGAAGCGCTCGCACCGTCTTCCAACTAGTGGTCCGACTCTAATGTTTCCCTTCTCGGCCAACACTTTTTGACGATCTTCGGTCTGCTTGCGCCGACGGAACGGACTGGTGCGGGACGCCCCGCGATTCAATGGCTCGCTCACCCCGAGTGCACCTTTGGGGCAGACATTCAGCGCCGGTGGTTTTCGAATGGGAGTAGCCGCGAAATGCACAGGCGCCCTCAACGTTCGCGTTCCCAAGCGAGAGTGCCGACGACTTTCTTCCCCTGATAGATGCCTACTGAGCTGACTTGTTCAGCGGTTCGGATGCTCAGCCGGTCACCCTCCAGCTTGAAAAATCTCACCTGATCGTGCCCGGTGAGGAGTTCGTTGCCCGAAATGTCGACTTTGGTCGTGAACTTGTCTCCGTCGATGGTGAATTTTCCGGTGTAGACATTCAACGACTTGAGGAGCGCCGCCGTCTCGTCGTTGTTTGTTGCAGGCTTGCGATTTGCCCCCACAATGATGAAGGCCGCGTATCCGTCCGGCGTGAAAAGTGCTCTACCGTTCGGGTTGGGACCAAATGGTTCGGTGGCGTCGCCGCCGACAATTTGAATGGTCCATGAGGTCAATTTCCAACTCCCGACCAGCTGCTTCGATGCGTCGTCCGCAAACACAGGTCCAGACGGAAAAATAGCAATAGAGAGCAACCAATAAGACAACAAGACGCGCCATGCTGTCCTCCTATGAATCTGGCTTCGATAATGACCAGGATAACTTGCGCGAACAACAGACCTACGAGCCCTGGACGGCAGACTCCCGCCAGGCCGAGGCAGCGGGCAACAGGACGGAACAGGTGGACAAGCCCGAGCCCTGCCGATTCCGAATCCCTGACCGTGCTAACCGCCCGGAACGAGCAGGGGGCGGAAGGATTGGTCCCGGCAGGAGCGTCTCGATGCTGATGACGAAGGAGAGGCGACCGGCGATCCGGACGCTGCGCGGTTCGGCGATCAACGTGTTGCAGGAGGCCGGCGCCATCCACGAATGCGAGGAGCACGGGTGGGCGAAGGACCGACCCTACCCGCATGCCCGCGAGCACGCCTTGGATGTCGCCAGGCAGGATCCGCCGGCGGGCGTTTCTCCGGATGACATCGTCGCAGAAGTCAGCGAGGTCCTGAATTCGGTCGGTGCATCGCCGACTAAGCCATCGCTTTCTCCTAGGCAGCGATGGCGCAGGGCAGGGCCGAAAGGCCGGCCGCAGCGGCGATTTCACCTCACACCGACAGCTACGTAGGCCTCCTGCGGAAACGAGAAGCGTCCTCCCTCGATCATCGCAGGATGCGCAAGCGCAGCGGTCTCGGCCGCGACGGCCTCGATCGCCTGCTCGCGGCCGGCCTGGTCACGATCGCTCAGCCATCGGCGTCGCGAGAAGCTGGAAACTGACGTAATCCAAAACCGATGGGAAGGCGATCTGCTGAACCACGCCGGAAACCTCGACGTGCGCAAACCCTGCGCGGCTCAGCAGAGTGCCGAGTTCCTCCGGTACATTGAACGAATGCTCGCCTCGCTTGATGCGCGATGCCTCCGGTCCGAGGACGCGATCGAGGGCCAGCACGAATGCGTGCGCCCCCGGCGTCCGCTCGATCGGACCATACACGCTGAGCGCCGCCCGACCTGCCGGCGACAGCACGCGGCGTATCTCGCGCACAGCCCGCCCCTGATCCGGAAAGAACTGCACGCCCAGCTGGCACAGCACCACATCGAAGCTCGCGTCCTCGAAAGGCAGATCCAGAGCACTCCCCTCGATCCACTCGATGGGGGCGCCCTCCAACGAAATCGTACGTGCGACGGCGAGCATTCCTTGGTTCAGATCCAAGCCCGTCACCCGCCCCCGCCCCATGCGGCGGCTCGCAGTGCGCGCAACGATCCCGGTGCCGCAGGCGATGTCGAGAACCCTTTCTCCGGTCCGAGGCTTTGCCCGGTCCACGAGGTCTTCCGCCCATTTGGAGGTAATCGCCGGCACAAGATATCGTTCGTACAGCTCCGGCGCGGTGCCGACGAGTTGCCAATGATCCTGCATTGCCAAGTCCTCCTGAGCTTCAGGTGTGGCTACGCAAAAAAAGGATGGGGACGACCGGGCGATCCTACGGTGCGGGAAGTTGCCCCGCAATCCGGGGTGCAAGCGCGGGGGCGCTCCCAGTCTAAAATCCGACGGGCTCAAATGGTCCGTTTTCTGCAGTCCGGCGCCTGACGCCAGCGGGCGAGCTCGAGTCAGGCCTCGATTTGGATCCAGCGCTGCCTTTCTGGGCCGTCGGTCTGCACGGCCTACGCAGGCGCCCCGAGAGGTCAACGTCCGCCCCAGCTTCTCGGAAAGGACTTCCACTGCACGTAATCGTAGCTACCGGACCACCGATGAACGATGCCATTGCATAGCTCGCATCTGAAGTAGTTAGTCGCAGGCCGCGATATTTGGCTGGCTTCGTAGACGGCCTTGCAGTCTCCACAAACGAATATGACAACGACGGTCTGTTCTGCGCCGGGCATCTTCGCTTTCTTGCAGTTGGTGTCTGTCATCGGCCGCCAGATTGGGCGGGGCCACTGTCTCTCCCGGAGAACGGCGGCCCCTGACCGCGCGGTACGCATGACCAAAGCCAATCCGCACGGGTGCACGATGATTGGACGCTGACGGAAGGGCAGCAAAGAAATTCAGTTCTTAACCTTGCTGTTTGAGGTTAACGGGTAACGTTGATCGCCGCTGCCGACCGCGCGCAGGCAGCGCTGGATATCGAGGCGCAGGCGAAGCGGCGGCTTGCCGACGAATACGACGCGGCGCAGGCGCGGGGCGAAGCCGCCGGGAAAGGCGGTCACTACCGTGACAATGTCGCACGCGCCGACATTGTCACGCAAAAGGACGCTGGCATTGCCCGGCAGGAAATGCACGAAGACACCAAGTCCGCGACGCCGAAGCCCGTAACCCCGGGCTTGGTAGGACGGTCGAAGGCCGGCAAGGACCCCACGAAGGTGGACGTCCGGAAGCTGGGGTCACGATGGCGCGCCCGGCGTCGCCTTGACTTTCTACGTATCCGACGAATTGCGGGGAAAACCCCTTGGCAATGTAACCTACGTCACACCGGGGCCCAGCCGCTTAACCGAGACTATCCCCGCTATAGATTTCAGCGAGGACACCATGGACCACGAGTTCTGCAAGGAGAGGGCACGGACCGTTCGCGCGCTGGCTGAAGAGGCTGATCCGCTTATCAAGCTGCGCCTTCTGCAGCTAGCGGCGCACTACGAACGGCGCTTTGTGCAATCTGAAGCGCCAATCAGCGGCCGCTCGCCACGATCGCAAATTCCTCCACCGCCCAGAGACCACGAGTAATGCTTGGCTATCAACAAAAAGCTGAGCACAGCGCCCGTGATAACTGCAATCACCAAGCCGTTGAAGAAGCTATGGCGAGCACTCGTCCAGATCAGAGCTGCCTGCGCCATGCTCGCGCCTCGCGCGATCGGAGCGTCACGCTGAACGGTGTTTCGCCTCTTGGCTGATTTCTCGCTCATGGAAGGGGTCGCCGTCACCAACTCAACGCGCACGACGGCACCGTCTGAGGACCTTCAGGTCACGCGCTCAAGTAGGGTGATTTTGGTGAACGATCGGTTATCGATCAGGAGAATTCGAAGTTGGCGAGGGGATAAGCCGGCGCATCAGTCCGATTTTTGACGGGCGGTTAACCAATCTCGCCGAGACTTTGCACCCAGCCAGACCGGAGACGTGGAAGTGTCCTTCCAACTGACCGTCTTGAAAGTGCTGGCCGGCCAGTCCGCCGGGCGGGCCTCCGTTGCCGACTTACGGCACGCCGTTGCAATCTTGATGAACAGCGGTAGAGACTGGACCGAGCGCATGAAGCGGTTGGCCGAGCATGCGCCGGACCTGAATATCTTCTCCGCGAAGTTCGTGCTTCGCGATGACGCGGGCTGGGAAATCACGGCAGAGGGGCGGCTATTCCTGGCCGCGTTAGAAACTGCGGTCGCTGTTCGAAGATCGCCGCTTCGATCAGTGGACGATCCGCCAACCACTGAACCCGCTGCGCCGGGGGCGACAGATGCGACGAGATTGCCTGATCCTCCTCGAAAACGTCGTCAACAAACGCGGCGCCGCCGCGGCAAGGGCCGATCAAATCGACGGACCGCGTCGTGAAGCGACGGATGCTCAATCGCGTGATGCGATTGCGAATCCTCGCTTGATCGCGATTTGAAAAGCAGTCTTGAGATCATTCACGACGTTGTCAGCCGCGCTAAAGCCCGGCGACCGGCCGCCAATCGAAGCCAGTCATAGGCCTGCGCCAGCAGAGTAGCGTTGTAGGTACGCTGTTCGAACCTGCGTCGACGACGCCTCCAAAAGTGCTCCGATCAGAACGGCCATAGGTAACATCTCAAGGGTGCGCCACGAGTTCACGAGTTGCCGCGCTGACACGATTGATCTAAGTCGGACGCACTCGATCCTCCACTCGTCACCGGCATTGCGAACAACGGGCGCAGAGTAATCAGGGAAAGGCGACGATGGCGCTTCATGTACTCCCGAGATTTCGAGCCCTTGCGATCAGAAGGCAGGGCTCTAACGGCACAGCAAATTGTCAATCGGTTGAAGTGGGGAACAGGGCGGCCCTACTGCGCATCGTGGCTATGGATAAAGACGACTAAGTTTGGCCGAAACCGCCCGCATGCTGAGCGAGCCATCTAATCCGCGTGATGGTAAGCCTTGGTGATGTCCTCCGGCAACGGCGTCGCCGAGGCTGTCACGGCTCTTCAATGGGTGTGGATCGCGTCGTAAGCGTGAGCGCCAAAGATGACGGTGCTTACAAACAGCAGACCGATGATCGCGATTTCCATCATGACACTTTCCCTTATCATTTTGAGGGAAGTGGTATCAGCCGAGTGTTTCCGGCCGGTTTCGCCAGCTGGTGAAAACGGTTTCGCGGGCCGCGTCCTGACGCGTCGCTAAGCGCCAGCAATTGGTTGTACCGGGCCTTGAAAAGCGAGCATGCTGTCGGAACCTTATCCGCGCTGGGCATCCAGCACAGCCTCAAAAACCGTGAGGGAAGGCCGTGGAGCGGGATGCCAGCGTGGTCCGGTGGCGACTTATCGGCAGCGGTCGAGCACCCGGGTGAGCGGCGAGATGTCCTTGAGATTGGGCACCTTCGAACTGACGCGACGGGGCAGGCCCCAACGACCTCCGTTGTTTTTGTTTATCTTTCCATTCGCTACTTGCGTTGGGGGCGCAGAAGCTGGCCAGGTAATGGGAGGACTTGTGATTTACAATCCGAGCGGCCTTCGGGTGATGGGCATGGTCTAAGCCATCGCATAACAACGCCGCCAAGCTTAAAGTACTCGCTGGCGGCGTTTGTCTAGCCCCGGGAAGGATGTGCACAATCCCGACAATCATGGTCAGCACGAAGCCTGCCCTGGTTCATGTCTCGAACGGACTACTACCTCTGGGGTATGCCTGAACGTCTTTATACGAACAGATGATTTGTCGGGGCGTTTCCCCGCGACTCATAAATTTCAGCATCTCGATCGCGAAACGCTCTTCGGAGAGGCGCCGTTCGATGAAGTGGGTTTCGATATCGCTAAGTTTGGTGCGCAGCAACCCTTGGTAGCGCTCGATGTTTTGCTCGTGCATGCGCAGCATCGCAATCTTTCGCTCTTCCATGTACGCCCCCTACGCTTTCGGAGGTGCTTTCGCGTCGGTGCCGTAACCGATTACATGCAAGAATCTACGTCACGATGACGGTCGCTTCGCCGCGACCGTCAAATTTGGAGTATGCTTTTCCAACCACTGAACGTAGACGAGCAGCCTACGCCGGGAAAACTCGGCAATTCCAGTGCAGCTTGTGCCAATCGTCACCCGTAGGATTACGGGGCGTCAACTCGCCGGACAGACGAGCATCGGGAAGAAGCGCAATTCCTTTGACCCTAGGGAACCGAGCGTGCAGTCTTGGAACATCGGGTCACGCCCCGACAGTATAGGAATAACTGGCCTCAGCACCGGCCCCCAAGGCCCCAGGTGCTGGGGCCTTTTCTTTTGGGCGCCCGCGTGGACCCTCCCCTTTTCATTTCAGGTAAACAGGTCTTTCCCGGCCCGCTTCATCCGCACGAACGTCCCGCTCTCGTGGTACTCGAGCCAGCCTTGGCCGATCGCGTGCTGTAGTCCCGCCCAATATTCGGCCGGCGTCGTCTCGTTCTGGTCGATCATCGGACGGTTGATCTTCTCGATGTAGATCCGGCCATCCTGGATGGGCTCGAATGCCCGCGCGTGCTCCATGATCCTGCGGGCGGCTTTCTCGGGATTGGCGTAAGGACGATCTGCGGTGAGTTTCATCGATGGGGAATCACGACTTCCATCCCACACTGAACGGCATGGCGTGACCGACCCTGTCATGCCAATTCGGAACGATGTTTCACAGCGCCAACGGCGACGCAGACGGTACACACCCGTCGCCAGCCAACGCGCGACCATGACTGATCTTGGGGTAGGGCGTCCAGCCTGAAATCGACCAACCGATCGCAACCGCCGTGGCACTGGATATTGCAGATAACGTGGCCGTCCGCGAGCCAATCAGCCGGACTTCCCGGCGGGTAGCAGCCGGACCATTCGTGGATCGACGCTGGTGCATGACCGGATGATGGCGCCGATCGCATGCGGAGAGAGGCCGCTAGGAATCGGTCGCCTCTGGGTGGCGATCACCAATGGTGGGTCAATTGTCTAGCGCGGTTGGTCCGCATTTTCTTGCCACGTCGTCGAGTGCTCAGAAATCCACTTGGCCGCGTCGTGCTCCGTAACAAAGCCCTTGATAACTTCCGTTTCGCCATCGGGCCATAGAATGTCGATCCTCCAGCCGGTGCCGGGATTTTTGCAAGCCATGAAAGCTGGTAGCTGCTCGGTCATCAGGGGATTATGTGCCAACGGTGGCCAGCTACAAGCCAGTGATCCTGCCACACTCTGCTTTTTGGCCCCGGTCCGCAAACCGACACCGCCGCGAATATTCGGCGCGGTGGCCTGTTTTGATAGAGGTTGAGTAGCTACACACTGAATATCACCGCTCGGCCGCTTGGCAATTGACCGGTGACTGAGAGTATCATGCTCCCGCCTTCCACGAAGCAAGGAAGTGCGTCATGCAGCGACGGCATCCTGTCAAACATTCCACGTCGCTTTGTCAACACTTGAACGAAGAAGCGCAGCGCCGGCGCAAAAGGGGTAAGAGGAACTCCACCGGGCATCGAGCGCGAACGACTCCTACGCAAGGCGCGGCAGGCGGACAACGCCTCTCAGATGACCGAGTGGCTTTCATCTCGCGGCTTGCGAGCACCGATGTGACGGTCGATTAGCGCTTTCACGGCCGAGGCTTACCCGTCGGTGACTGAGAGACCGAACGCGTTCCCGCCTGCATAGTGAGGGAATCCGTGAGCGCCTGCTTGATGTGTTCGGCCTGTTCCATCGTTAGTTTCTCGGCGAAACGGCCGCCTTTTTCCAACTGCGCCGGTCCCTTGAGTTCTCGATCGTAAACCATCCAGTCGGTGCTTCCTCTTCGAACAATGAATCTGGCGTGTAGAGGTGGGGTGTTGTTCAATGATGCCTCCCCAATCGGTCGGGCCGCTGGTCTCAGAATCACACACCAGGCGACAGTTTATTCCTGAACCGGGACACTGAAATTCCCGGCAGCAAGTCTCGTGCACGGTTCGTGCCATCGGCCAGATAGGATCGAGAATGATGCGCAGTCGCATTCAAACCTGCCGGACTTCGGCGGGTTTGTTCGGTTGGGCGACTAGGTCAGTTCTTCATCGGCTCTACCGCTCCCCCAGGCCACCAGGTCGACGGCGGGTTCATGACGGAGATCTTTGTGGTCCGGAGTGCCACGAGATGACTGTGCTTATACGGGTGGCCCTGCTGGCGGGGGTAGCCCTTGCACCGCATCTAGCGCTCGAGTTCGTGGATCGGCGTTCACTTCGGCCGCCGGACGATATCCAGCGCGACAGTCTGGTGGGTCTCGCAGCCGAGGCACTTCACCTCGAGGTATCGGTAAGTGGCGTTGAGCGCGTCGCCGAGCGCCGGGGACGGCTGGGCCGGCCCCTGGAAGGCGAGCATATGGGCCTTACACGCCTGGCAGGCTAGTATGTCGGCATCCCGTCGAGCATCGGCAGCACGCTCGGCCAGATGCCTGACCGTCGACCCGAACCTGTACTCGCGAGACTTGGATCCCATCCCCATGATCGCGCCAATCTGCGGGGGTAGGAAGCCGCTAGAGCTATCGGGCAGCCCGCACCCGCCTACAACGACTTGGTCAATGGGGCGCCGGCTATGGCGGGAGAACCGCGCCGAGCAGAGGATTTTCTCCCCGCCGGTAGCGCTCGCCTTCGTGCGGACCCCCTCTGGTCAGCGGATGGTCAGCGGGACGAGGGGCTAACCGGTGTCATCCACGGGGAGGATGTCGGCCCATGACGACCGGCGCCTCACCAATCAGTCCGCAGGACGTATCGTTGCTTGAGCCTGTTCGTCGTTGTTTTGATTGCGTCCTCGATGCGGTCGAGATCGGCGCCGTCCCGCGCGGTCACGTTGAGACGCCACTCGTCGCTTATGGGATCAACTTCCACATGGGCGATGTATTCGCCCCCGGAAACGCTTCGAAGCTCTCGAAGGGCAATCAGCTCCAGATCCTTTGCAGAGATCATCGTGGTGACCACCGCAGAACTCCTTACAATAACGCGGATAACTCTGACTTAGAGTCTGTGTTCCTAAATGACGCCAAAGCAGCAGCGACCGTCGTGGTTCGCCGCGGCGTGACCGAGGCCCAGGCTCGCAGGATATATCTCGACTACCGCAACCGAGCGCAGCCGCATCGCCGCGGCGCGCGCACGGCTGCATGACGTGAATTTCGAATACGGGATGGTCGCCCCAAGGACATAAGGCGATCTCGCTGACCGGTACCGGTCTCCTTCAGTGGAGCAGCAAACGGTGGTTTCAGGCAGCGATGTTTCTTTCTATATGCTGGGCTTGTGCCGGCATGGCGCAGCGCTTTCGTAAAGCGAAGGTCGGCAGTTCAAACCTGTCCGCCGGCACCACGCGCGCATAGCTCAGATGGCGAGCAGGCGCATTGTAGAAGGTTCATCATGTCGTCGGTCATCGGTGGTTCCTCGGTTGCGTTGGCGTGTCGCAACCCGATCCTACCGGAGAACTGCCGGTGACCACCGCAAAGCCGCCCGCCCGCTACGGCGCTATTGGAGGCGGGCGTCCGGGCCGCTGCTTTGCTCTACCGAGCTAACCACCTCCGGGGACACGACCACAACCATGGTGGCGGCGCAGGAGGATCTCTATGAGCTACATTCTCGGCTCGAGCGCATCTGCAGAGAGCCGCGCCCGAAACATGAGCTGGTCGCTGAACTGGGGTGAAATTGCCGCGCCGAATATGGTGCGCGGTGGGGGCGCGCTCATTCGAGCGCGCGGTTCCTCCAGTTGGGCTGCTTGTTGATTTAGAGCGAGGGCGCCGACCCTTCTTTGCACAGGCTAATGCGGTGGAGCGAAGCCGCGTGCAGAATGGGAGCCTCGACGACTGCACCTTTGGCCTCAGTGTACACTCGCCCGCGCTGGGGCCATTTTTATCGAGCCTAAGGCTCGACGATAATCCGGAAGGCCTTCCTCTGTTCGGCCGTCGCTCGGGCACGATCCAGAGCCATTGGGTAGATCAGCTGCTCGTTGAGTTTGACCTCATAGAGGATCGCGCCGGTCTCCGACACCAGCGTGAAGAGCCAGAACCGGCGCCCGGCCGGCGGGTACCCATGTTCGCGTTCATAGCGGGCGGTGTAGACTTCGACGTCAGCCATCAGCCTTTGTTCCTTCCGAAGCGCCTGCTGGCCTCGTCCGGGGTGTGGTGGTGCCAGAGCAAATCTGGTTGGCCGCTTCGGGCTCTCAGGAGAGGCAGCCTTCCGCAACCGCCGATGGAGGGCAAGGCCGGGCTTTTACGGGGCGCTGAATCGACCGGAAATGACCTAGTTAAAGTCGATCACTTCGCTCCAGTCGCGCCGGGGGTCGAAATAGCCGACCTTTCCGCATGCGGTGTGCGCGGAGATGTCCGCCCAGTCCCAGTCTGGAAGATCCTCGAGCTTCGGCCGTCCGCTGTGGTGCTGGCACCCGACACAGAAGACCGGCGCCGGTCTTGAAGCCGGCGTTTCGGTCGACGGGGGCGAACCAATATCTGAGGAAACAAGCGGGCTTCCTGCGCCAGGGCATGCGCCAAGGATCGCGCCGATCACGTACGGAGTGAGGCCCGCCAAGATTTGTCGGTCCAACCGCCCGTTGCGCTATTGGTTGGTCAATTGTCTATCCGCGGCGTCCGGCAACCTCGTCGCCCAGGCTCTCCGCCACTCTGGCCAGAGGTCGATTACTGCTTTCCCCGCCGGTGCAGCACCAAGTGCACCGGCGGGGATGTTTGGCCGCCCCAGTCATTTAGGAGGCGCGACCGTCGTTTTTGTCGATCCGTCCGGCGCCGGCTGCATCCCTGGCGGGCTTTGCCCCTGGGGGCTTTCTGGTGGCGCTCCGCCTGAGCCAGTGTTGATTGGGCCAGTCCAGCCTTGGGGTTGCAATTGACCTTTGTTTTCGGGAGCCGAACGACCAGTTGGCGCATTGACATCCCCTTTTGTCGCAGGCTGCGCCGTGGCTAATGCGCAGGACAGCATAAGGAAAATCAATGCTAATCGGTCCCGCACTGAAACCTCCAGTGTTTTCGTACCAAAGCAAACAATCGGATATGCACCTCAGTTCCTGCAATGGCCCCAAATGTGGATTGGCGCCGACACAGAACACAAGCACCGTCTTGAAGCCGGCGTTGCAATCGACGGGGCCTGTCCAGTATCTGAGGAACTGAGCGGGCTTGCCGCGCCAGCGCATGCGGCAATGATCGCGCCGATCGCGCGGAGGGAAGCCGCTAGCGATCGCGGTGGTGGCGGCGTGCTCAGCAAGAGATCGGGTCAAGGCGTGGAATTAAACGCCATCATGCGGCGGCGTCGACGCTCGCAATGACACTGCGCATGTCGCAGGCTAGTTGGCGGTAGTGCGCCCCCAAGCGCAAGTAGAGTTCTCGCCTGCTTCCATCCGCCTCCCGGCCAGCGATCAAATCGCATTCCGCGGCCAGACTCTCAAATCGTTCCAGCTTGGCAAGCAGAGCAGTCATAGTGGCCCCCTGAACGCTTACTGAGGGACCAACCACGCTACACCTTTGGATTAGTTCTCGATGAACATCGTTATCAAGCAGAACTGTTTTTGTTGTCGGGACCGGAACTCCCTTTCGCCCGGCGCATAGTCCGTTTGCGCCATAGCCCTTCGGCCACGGAAGGTGTGCAGACTTTGAGCCGTCAGGATTTTGCATCACCTTCCTGGCTCCAGAGCCAATGGCCCGCCCCGCTCAGTTTAAGCGGGAGCCGCTGTGCTGATGAACGGAACGGCCCGTTGCAGCATCCCGCTCCCCGCGCGCACGGAGCGCCCGGGCCATCATGGACAAACGACCGATACCCATCGGTGAACAAATCATCACCATCGTCTTGCTGGTGATCTTCGCGCTCGTGATTTGGTACGGCGCCATGATCTGAGACTTGTCGCGCGAAGCGACGCGGAAATTTACCGCTTTTCTGCAGGGGCGCCGAAGTCGCTTGGGGGGCAGCGGGGGATGGCGGCGACGGAGTTTAGGCTGCAGCAGGCGCCGCACCAACGCAGTCACCCGCCCAGAGCTTGGTGCCTCTGACCGTTCCAACCAGAGGGGCTCGGTCGGTACGGTCAACCCGATCTCGGCCAGCCGGCGGATGGCTTCTGAGCGGGTGGGCTTGTCAGGCTGTACAGCGGCCCATGCGTCGACCGCTTCGATGAATTCATCAGAAGGTTGGAACGTGCGCGGGATCTCGGCCGGTTGCAGGACGACCTGCGCCGGGTCTTTCCCCGCCGATACGTTTTGGTATCGGCGAACACGCGAGATCGACCGATCGATCAGGGATCAGATCGAGAGGCGTCCAACCCCGGCGCAGGCCGCTGTCCCTCTCGGACGTGCACCAGATTGAAACTAACGCGGGGGCGGCGTGAAGATCGAGGAGTGGCATTGCCGTGAAGCCGTGATGCTGGCAAGCCAACTTCCGGAAAAAACCGAGGACGCGTTGCTCGTATTGCGCTTGGCAACTGAGCTTGTGGCGGACTTCCTGACCGTCGACGAGCCGGAGATGAAATCGGCTTCAGTGATCGCTTTGATTGGAGGCTCCCAAAGAAAAGACGCCGCCGGTCTCAGAAATACGTGCCCGGCGGCGTTCATTCCAAAACCTGGGCCCTGAAAATTCCCAAGCGCGAGCAAACGTCAGTGCCTATGCCGGAGTTTCTATTTTCTTGAATGTCAGGATTGCTAACGCGCAAAAAACGACGGCCGCAGCGCCCCGCCGGGAGTTCGGTGAGGCGCCGCTCACATGAAATAAGGACCTTCTCATCATGATTAACCCAGCTCGGTCCATAAGCTACGGCTGGAGCGCATCATGTCGGGATCCGATCTGGGGAATGGAGCGGCGAAACCGTTCGGTGACTGGCCTCGTGCGCGCGATGAGGAGCGGTTTGACGGCTATCACCAGTTCGATGATGCCTTCTCGCGACCGACGCAGAGTTCGCCAAAGACCGTAATCCTGGATCGATACAACCCGCCTGTGCGGCAGTCCGGTTCGCGCTCACCTGGGGGCTAGGCGAACGACGGTATCGAAGTTTTGATCTGATGCCCGCGTTGGCGTTGCCGCAAACGCTGCATTTGTAGTCGGGCTCGGGGGCCGGCCTGTTTTAACCCTAATGGCCTAGTTTGGATTTTGGAGTGGCCTAATTTGGTTTAAGCAAACAGAAACCAAGGCTTGCTCGTGTTCTCAGTAGGACTACCGAGAGGCCCATATTCAAGGTTCTGAGCTTATAAATTTCCATAGGACGCTATCTGTTCCTAATCCACAGAACAGAGAGGGTACCGGGGGTTTCTCCGTGCGTGAACGGAGGCCTCCATGTCATTTGCCCGCCGAGTTCCATGTGGGATAATCCCTCTTAATTCGGGCGGGGAGACTGTCCATGAAGGACATGCGAGCGCATTTGGAAAAGCTTCGTGTCGAGGCGGAGGAATGCGAACTGATCAGTAAGCTCGCGACCGACGCGACCAAAAAGCAGCTGTTCGCCAAATTGGCTGCGCATCACCGTGCGCTTGCTGATGAGGTCGAGCGAGTAATGAATGACTCGAAATAGGAACCTTACGCCAACCTGACATTTAGATTCCCCGTTCCCGGGCTCACTTGAAGAACGGCTTGGCGATGAAGCAAAAGCCCTCCGCGAAAAGGCCAAGTCGCTTCCTCCAGGTGCGGAAAAGGAAGCCTTCTAAAGAAAGCACGGCAGGCTGAGACAGGCGCGCACATGAGCGAATGGCTTGCTTCGCCCGGTCTACAAGCTCCGACTTAGAACGTAAGGCCGACATTTGTCGGCCTCGTTCATTTCAAGGTGCCGGCCGATTCTCCGCTGGAACAAATGTTCACTTTTGCACTTAGTGACTTTGCATACGGAGAGGACACTGCCGTGCATCACGATTTTAAGAACGAAGTTTTTTCCAGCTTTCAACCCAATCCAACCAAGCCGTGTAATCAATGTGGGCGAACCCCTAGGCTTGAGCTGAAGACGCTGAATGTAAAAAACGGCAAGACGGTTCGCATGTTCAGGTGCCAGTGCGGCGAACAGACATGGACCGAAAACGACGAGTAAGGCGCTCCAAACCAGCGGGAAGCTTGTCCGCTTACAGAACCATCCGGACGCGTGCGGGTTAACCGGCATGTATCGCATCTGGTATTTCCTCGCCTTCGTTGCCGTCACCGGGGCCGGCTTCGTAATTCCGGTTACGGCAACCCGCCTTTTGAGCGCATGAAGTAAGGCCGCCTCAGTTGGCGGGCTCTTTCATTCTGGCCGCCTCAGTTTGGGAAGATCAGCAAACGGCAGAAGAATGTTGTCCTCTTTCAATTTCGGATACTCGCGGAAGCGGATCAAAGCGCTCCTCAGGCCCGCAGAAAATACGCCTGAAACGAGACTGTCCACGATTATCTTCGTCGCCCGTACCTCAATGATGTGCAAAGCGGCGCGATTACTCCCTTCGAACCAATTCGATCACGATTGTCTCTCGCAATCTTCGATTTGAGTCGGGACAATCTCGTAAGGACGCCGGCCTGCCTCGGAGGTGAGCAAGAAGGCTGAACGGGACATCGCGGCAATCGTTCCTCACTGCTTCATTTGCTCAGGCTTTCGCGCCCTAGCAACCAATTCGAATCTTACAGGTTGCCGCCGGCACATTCACCGCCGGAGAACAACAAATGAGACGTCTTACCGTATTAGCCGCAACCTTGCTGATGCTCGGAGCCGTGCCCGCAGGCGCGCAGTCGCAGCCCGCGCAAAGCGTGCCGGGCAACAATGCCATCAACAGCTCGGACCAGAACAACTCGAACAAGCCGGTCGAGGGCCGCAACAGCTTCACCGAGGGGCAGGCGAAATCGCGGATCGAAGGCGCCGGATAATTCCAACGTCTCCGAACTGCACAAGGACGATCAGGGCGTCTGGCGCGGCAAGGCCGACAAGGCCGGCACCAAGACCGGCGTCAGCCTGGACTCCCAGGGCAACGTGAACCCCGCCAAGTAAGGAATCATGCAATGACAACCACCATCTCGCGCCTTTACGACACCTATGCCGATGCCGAGCGCGCTGTGACCCGTCTCGAAGGAGCCGGCGTGCCGCACTCCGACATCAGCATCGTCGCCAACAATTCGGACAATTGGTACGGGGCGCGGTCCGGCAAGGTCGATCGTGACCGCGACGGCGTCGATGATCGCGCCGAAGGCGCCGGCACCGGTGCCGGCATCGGCGCCGGCCTCGGCGGCGCGGCAGGCCTCTTGGCCGGCCTCGGCCTGCTCGCGATCCCCGGCCTCGGGCCGGTCGTGGCGGCGGGTTGGTTCGCCTCGATGGCCGTTGGCGCGGTGGCCGGCGCGGCCGCGGGCGGGATCGTCGGTGCCCTGACGGAAGCCGGCGTCTCCCGCGAAGACGCCTCGCGCTATGCCGAGGGCGTCCGCCGCGGCGGCACGCTGGTGACTGCAAAGGTGCCCGACCAGGACCGCGCGCCTCGATGCGCTGCTCAACGAGAAAGCGGTGAACCTGCAGGAGCGTAGCGCGGCCTGGCAGAAGTCCGGCTGGACCGACTTCGATGCCGCAAGCCCGCCGTTGTCGCCGGAGGACATCGGCCGCGAGCGTGAGCTTTACGGCGCGGGCGCCCGGCGATAGGGCTCTTCCGCCTCGACAAGACAAAGGCCCCGCGATGCCGGGCCCTTTTTATGATACGGATCGCCACAAAGGCATCTGGGTAGAGCCGAAGCTGTTGGCCGAGATCGAGTACCCCGTCGGCCGAGGGGAAGGTGCGCCATCCCTTCATCAAGCGGCTCCGCGCGAACCTTTGCGCGGCCCCGGCCAGCTAAATACACTCTCATGGGCCGCATGCCCTACCGGCGAGTCGCAAGGCTTGGACCCGGAGACTTTGCTTGATCGGTGGGATCGCTCTGCAACGTCGCTCGCCTTTCGGCGACAGCATGATTGAACAGTTCAAGGACCAGATCGAACGCGGCCAGATCCTCTTGTTCGATCGCTCCATCATCGTAGCTCTTCAGGATTTCGGCGATGATCGCGTCGACTTCCCGCTGCGATGTCAATAAGTCCTGTTCGGACCGGGCATTGCGAACCTCCGAGACCACCGCGAGAATGCGGTTGCGGTGGCTCGTGTCGTCGTTCCGTTCGTCCCGGTTCAGATAGCGACGCAGCCAGGCGGCGGCCGAACCGATGCCGGAAAGAAGCAGCAAGGCGAACCAGAAGTAGTCGCTGTACTTGTCCAGAAAGGTCCGCTCTGTCCCGTTGATGACCGCCGCGGCCCCCCTGTGCACGGAGGGCTCCGCCTCCTTCTCCGTCTCGGGCTTCGTGATGTGCGCGGCGCCGGCGACACGTTGCGCGATCGTGTCGCGCACAGCGAAAAGCTGCCGATAGAAGGCCGCCGCTTTGGCTTCCGATAGTTCTTTTCTGGCCAGGATGAGATGGTTGACGCTGATGGTATCGACCTTGTCCTCAGGCCAGGCCGGTCTCGCGCTGAAGATGCTAGCTGGAATTTCCTCGGCTTCGTAGCGGGGGTGCTTCAATGCGATGGCCTCGGATGTTTCCAACGGAAGAAACTTCGGAGCTCCGCGGGATCGGGAAGTCGCCGCGATCGCGTCCGCTGTGATCTTGCTGTCGAGCGGACCGACGGCGAGATACGCATCGATGGTGACGTCTTGAGCAAGTTTTTGGATCTCTTCGGTCCCGAATTGAGCCGTGGCAACCTTCTCGGGCTGCAGGCCGGAGCCCTCCAGAATGGTCCGCAAGAGTGCGACGTTGGCTCCGGACCTTCCGATGATGCCGACCTTATGACCTGCCAGATCGGCGATCTCTCCGATCTTGCCAGTGGACTTTTTGTTGGAGTCCTTGCCCGGTCGCCCGGAGGGTGACCACAGGATGACGTAGTTCTTGCGAAGGACGGCCAGTGTCTGCACGTCGGCCGGCATGCCAAGATCGCCGCGACCAATTGCCAGGTCGGTTTTGCCGGCGCCCAGCAGGACCAGGGATTCGGCAGCTCCTTCGGTCGTGATCGGGGAGAGTTTCACCGTCCTGCTTTCCTCCTCGAAAGCCTCGGCCATCGTTTGGACCACCTGATGGTCGTCGCTGCCTGCGGGTCCGACAGCGATCCGGAGGGTTTCGGGCTGTAAGACGTAGAAAAGGGCGGCCGCAGCGGCGCCAAAAACAACAAATCCGAAAGCCAGCACGATCAATAGCCTTCGTTGGCGTCGATCGTGAACACTTCTGACTGGATCGGACGGTGACATCAGCAGAACCTACAGGAACAAACGCTTGCTTAGGAGGTACAAGTGCGCCGCGGCGAACTTGGGCGAACTGGTGGCTGAGCCGAATGTTCCGTCGCGCGAGATGAGTTCACGAGGGGAAACTCCCTGTGCCCAACCTTCATTCGGTCTCGGCCGGCTGGACCGAAGAAGAATTCGCGCTCGGTTCGAGGTGTGTTTCGCCGCGAGCCGGATGGCGTCGTAAGCTGATCGCCCCACGCGTGAAGCTAATTCCGTAAAGAATTCGCGACCGCCGTGATCCCGGCCGCGACGGCGGCGAACTTTTGGGGTATCGCCGACACGGAGACAAAAGGGCCCGCCCGCAATGCCGGACGGGCCCTTTGTGCGAGTGTCTAACCACTAGTGCATGTGAACCAGATAATAGCCGACGCCGCCAACGACGAGGACGGCAGGAACGGCCCATAAAATCAGTACGGGCATTTTCTCCTCCAATGCTGTCTGAACAAAGCCGCGACGCGGTTACTGCTCGGTGCAGACCTTCGTGGTCTTCACGGCAGATTCGGCTTCCGTCTTGGTCTTGTAGACGCCGTCGCCAACGACCGTCGTGGTGGTCGTCGTCGGCTTGCTGTCGACGATGGTGCACTTCTTTGTGGTCGCGTCGCGAACGATGTAGAACTCGGCGGCACTCGCAGCCTGGGTGCCGAGGGCGAAAGCGGCAAGGGCGCCGCACACGATCAACTTCTTCATGATGTCCTCCTCATAGGATTTTCGTAAGTGGTTATTGCCAACGAGGAGGCTTGACCGAAGTTCCGGTTGTTCCCGACACGGCCGATGCGTCCAATTTCGCTTACCCACATCCGTCGCCGGTCTGAAGCAAGGGCCTCCGCGTTGCCGAAATGTCCCGGAAAGGAACCTCGCAACACATCAGAGGTTGATCGGCGTCCACATCCAGGAGGTTTCAGATGAACAAGCGTTTATTCTTGGCCACGACCGCCGCAGTCGCGATCGCTACTTCCGCTTTCGCGCAGTCTTCTCCCAGCACGTCCAGTTCGAACCCGTCTACGACGCAACGTCAGCAGGACTCCACGTCGACGCCGTCCGCTTCGACGTCGGCACCCTCATCCAACTCTTCCTCGGGATCCGCGCAGACCAATCCTCCGACGAATTCGGCACAGACGCAGTCTCCGTCTTCGGCCGGCCAGGCCGCCGCAGGCCAATCGACCAATTCCAGCACCAACACGACGCAGGCGCCGACTTCGGGCACTTCGACTAATCAGGCGCAGACCAATCCGCCCTCGAACCAGAGCGCCGCGCCTTCGAACCAAGCGCAGACCAATTCTCCCTCGAACACGAACACCCAGACGCAGAGCGCCGATCCGCCCGCCTCGGGTACCAACCAGGCGCAGTCGCCGACGGGCAGCGGTTCGACCAACACGGCCCAGCAGCCGAACAATCAGCAGAACACGGCCGACCGTTCGTCGAACACCAACGCGAACGCGTCGGTGAACATCAATGACCAGCAGCGGACTCGCATCAGCACGTCCATTTCGCACCTGAACCTGCAGCCGCTGAACAACGTGAACTTCTCGCTTTCTGTGGGCACGCTCGTGCCACGCGACGTCCGCCTGCAGCCGCTGCCGGCCGACGTGGTGGAGCTCGTGCCGCAATATCGCGGCTATAACTTCGTTCTGGTGAAGGACGAGATCGTCATCGTGGAGCCGTCGAGCTACAAGATCGTCGCGACCCTGCCGTACACCGGCCGCTCCACGGCCGCCGCGCCGGCGCGCACCGAGCAGCGTAACGCGACGTTCAGCGATCGCGATCGTGAAGTCATTCGCAAGCACGCCAAGGCGCATCCTGTCGAGCGGGAGAAGCGCGTGACCACCGGCAGCTCGGTCCGGACCGAAATCCGCACCGGCGAGCGAGTGCCGGAGGGCGTGGAGATTGAGGCCTTCCCCGAGGAGGTTTATCGCGAAGCTCCGACGCTCCGAGAATATCGGTACATCAACCGCGACAGCCGCACCTACATCGTCGAACCCGGTGATCGTCGCATTATCGAAGAGATCGACTGATCTCGCATTAAGGAGAAACACCCATGAAGACAATCGCATTTGGCGCCATTGCAGCGGCGCTGCTGGGATCGGCAGCGGTCGCCGCACCGCTCAATCCGACCGCCGTTGGCTCCGCGGGGGTCTCCGGCATCGATCAGGTCCGCCTGGTCTGCAACGAATACGGACGTTGCTACCGCACTCGCGGTCCCCGCTACACTCAGCGCTATTACGGCGATGACGACGGCTATGTGGTCCGCCGCAGCTACGGCTATTATGGCGGGCCCGACTACTCCGATCGCGGTTACTACGGCGGTGGTCCGAGCATCGGCTTCAGCTTCGGCACCCGGAGCTGGTAGCAAGGAAAGGGCCGCTCTCCGAGCGGCCCTTTCGATATCGTTTCGTTTGCACGGTGATGAGATGTCTGCTGTTGTGAGGCTCCTCGCTCAGAGGAACGTGGCGCGGCTCGAATCCGCACGCGGCGAGAGTGCTGAAATCCAGGCGCTCCTGGCCGAGATCGAGACTGCGCTGAAGCTGCTTGACGCCTCAGCCGCTGCAGCGAAGGAAGAATGACTCATTCGGGGCCAAAGGATGAGCCGCGGGAGCTTCACAGAAGTACGCCCGGCGGACGAAGACCGCAGCTCGGGGGGCTTGGGGGCTTTGAGCTGGGGCCAGTTCGGGTTTGGGCATCGGGAAAACCTGGCACTGCGCTATCGTTCCTCTGAGAGCAACTATGTTTTCTGAATCCGGTCGCCCGAAAGGCGGGAGGTCGCCTCTGCGCGCCTGCGGCCCCATCGGTGCTACATGCACGCCCCCGCCACGCGAGCAAGGGGTAGTCTGCGGAAGCTAAAATTAGCTGCAAGGATGCAATGCTCCCTCAGTAGCCTGGTGCTAGGCCGCCCGGGGGTTACTCGATGGACGCGAGATGGTCGAGGTGCGTCTACTCGATAGCAATTCACCTGCTACTCTTCTGACAAGCGAGGCTCAATCATTCGATCGGCAGACGCGCCGCCTAATGGGCATCGGCTAGAACAACGTTCCCTTCATAATTTCGTTGATCGTTCGGCCCAGCGCTTCAATGGTGAAAGGTTTCTGGATAGCAGGAACATAGGCAAAGTCGGGCGGAATGCCGTTCGCGCCGTAACCGGTTGACAAGATGAAGGGGAGCTTGCGTGCCTTGATGACCTCGGCCACCGGTAAACTTGATCTGCCGGCAAGGTTTATATCTAGGATCGCAAGTGATCTTCCCCCGAGAAAGTGGACTGGTTTAGGCGGCTTTTAGCTCCATTTCGATCGGGGCGATATATCCCACGGCGGAATGGAGCCTTGTTCGGTTGTAGAAGCCTTCGATGAAGGCGAAGATA
>NZ_JBWJZD010000048.1:0-41032 GCF_056429065.1 Bradyrhizobium sp. USDA3010 | reverse complement strand
CCCCCGCATCGACTGGACGCGCCCCGTGCTGTGGCTGTTCGCCGCGGTGCTCATTCTCTTGATCCTGCTGCCGCTGTCGTGGCTCGCGGTCTACGCCTTCACCGACAAGAACCGCAATCCGACGCTGCAGAACTTCGTTACGCTGTTCAGCAATCCGGATTTCCTCGATCCGCTGCTGACCACCGCGATCATCGCGACGACATCGGCGCTGATCTGCTGCATCGTCGCGGCGCCGCTCAGCTGGCTGGTGTCGCGCACCGATATGCCGGGCCGGCAGACCATCCGCGCGCTGGTGACGGCCTCGTTCGTGACGCCGCCCTTCCTCGGCGCGGTCGCCTGGGAATTGCTGGCGGCGCCGAATTCGGGGCTGCTCAACCAGCTCTACCGGCTGTTCGCAGGCGAGGATGCCGATGCGCTGTTCAATATCTATTCGATGACCGGGATCATCTTCGTGATCTCCTGCTACACGTTTCCGTTTGTGTTCGTGCTGGTCGCCAATGCGCTCGACACCATGCCGGGCGAGCTCGAAGACGCCTCCGCGATCCTCGGTGGCAATGCCTGGACCACGGCGCGGCGGATCACGATCCCGCTCGCACTACCCGCTTTGGTCGCGGGCGCGCTGATTGCCTTCCTGCAGGCGATGACGCTGTTCGGTTCGCCGGCGATCCTGGCGCTGCCGGCCGGCTTCCACACCATGACGACCAAGATCTGGAGCCTGTTCCAGTATCCGCCGAAACTCGAGCTCGCGGCGGCCGCCGCGGTGCCGCTGCTGGTGCTGACGATCCTGCTGCTGCAGGGACAGAAGGCGCTGCTCGGACGGCGCGGCTATTCGGTGATCGGCGGCAAATATGGCGCGCCGCGCCAGGTCGAGTTGCACGGCTGGCGCTGGGCCGCGCTCGGCTTCTGCTTTTTGGTCTTGCTAATCCCGTCTTCCTGCCTTACCTCGCGCTGCTCAATGCCGCGTTCTCGCCGAACGCGACCACGCTGGTGACGCCGTCGACGGCAACGCTGCACAACATCGTCTTCGTATTCACCGAACTGTCGTCGACCCAGCTCGCGCTGAAGAACACCGTGATCCTCGGCGCCGCGACCGCGACGATCGGCACCCTCCTCGCGCTCGTCATCGCCTATGTGACGACCCGCAAGGTGATCGCAGGCCACCGGGTGCTCGGCTTCCTTGCCACGGCGCCGGTGGCCGTCCCCGGCATCGTGCTCGGCGTCGGCCTGTTCCTGAGCTATACGCGGCCGCCCTTCGTGCTCTACGGCACGCTGTGGATCCTGCTGCTGGCGTTCCTCACCATCAATTTGCCGTCGGCCTATCAGCAATTGCAGGCGGCATTCGCGACCATTCATCCTGAGCTCGAGGAAGCGAGCCGCATCCTCGGCGCGACGCGGCTGCAGGCGCTGCGCCAGATCACCGCGCCGCTGCTGCGCACCGGCGTGATCGCAACCTGGTGCTTCATCTTCATCGGCGTGATGCGGGAACTGTCGGCCGCGATCGTGCTGTTCACCTCGCAGACCAAGGTGCTGTCGGTCCTGATCTACGATCTCAACGAAGGCGGTGACCTCGCCGCGATCGCGGTGCTCGGCATCGCCATGCTGGTGATCACATTCGCCGTGGTGCTGGCGGTGAACCAGATCCCGATGTCCGGCGGAAATGCAGGCGCGAAGTTGCGGAACGGGTAGCTCTCACCGTCATTGCGAGCCAACGGGTCGCGCGAACGCGCGCCCGATGACAGGCTCCGCGAAGCAATCCATCTCACCGCTCGGGGAACGATGGATTGCTTCGTCGCTTTGCTCCTCGCAATGACGGGGATGGTGACAGCGTCCAACAGCCCCACCCCATCTGGCAATCGCCACATTCGTCCCGATATAAAGCGGAACCCCGCACCATGAGGATCGTGTGACCAAATCCGCCACCACAACACCGCCCCCTGTCGCGCCGCGCCGGCCGCATTCCTTCACCACCCTCGGCATCACGGTGACGGACGACTATGCCTGGATCAAGGATCCGAAATGGCAGGAGGTGCTGCGCGATCCCTCGATCCTCGATCCGGACATCCGCAGCTATCTCGAAGCCGAGAACGGCTACACCGAGAGCCTGCTCGGCCACACCGACGGCTTGCAGAAGCGGCTGGTCAGGGAGATGCGCGGGCGGATCAAGGAGGACGATTCCAGCGTGCCGTCGCCGGACGGCCCGTTCGCATATTTCCGCAAGTTCCGCGAGGGCGGCCAGCACGAGCTGTACTGCCGCACGCCGCGCGACGGCGGCGACGCGCATGTCGTGCTGGACGGCGACGCGCTGGCGAAAGACCACAAATATTTCAAGTTCGGCGGCAGCCGGCATTCCAACGATCACCGGCTGCACGCCTGGAGTGCCGACACCAAGGGCTCCGAATATTTCTCGATCCGCGTGCGCGACTGGGCAACCGGCGGCGATCTCGATGATATCGTCGAGGAAACCGACGGTGGCGTGGTCTGGGCCGCGGATTCCAGGAGCTTCTTCTACGTCAAGCTCGACGACAATCACCGCCCGATGCAGGTGTGGCGGCACAGGCTCGGCACCAAACAGGCCGACGACATCCTGGTCTATGAGGAGCAGGATTCCGGCTGGTTTACCCATCTGCACGAGAGCGCCAGCGGCCGCTTCTGCGTCATCGCCGGCGGCGACCACGAGACCTCGGAGCAGCGGCTGATCGATCTTTCCAATCTCGACGCCCCGCCGCGGCTGGTCGCGGCGCGCGAGGAGGGCGTGCAATATTCGATCGCCGACCACGGCGATGAGCTCTTCATCCTGACCAATGCCGACGATGCCATCGACTTCAAGGTCGTCACCGCGCCGCTCGCCGCGCCCGAGCGCGCCAACTGGCGCGACCTGATCCCGTATCGCGAGGGCGTCTATGTGCTCGATGTCGAGCTCTATGCCGGCCACATGGTGCGGCTGGAGCGCGCCAACGCGTTACCAGCGATCATCATCCGCGACCTCAAGAGCGGCGAGGAGCATGCCATCGCGTTCGACGAGGCGGCATATTCGCTCGACACCATGGGCGGCTACGAATTCGAGACCACCAATCTGCGCTTCGCCTATTCGTCGATGACGACGCCGTCGGAGGTCTATGACTACGACATGGCGACGCGGACGCGTGTGCTGCGCAAGCGGCAGGAGATTCCGTCCGGCCACAACCCGGCGGACTACGTCACCACGCGCATCATGGCGACCTCGCATGATGGCGCGCAGGTGCCGGTCTCGATCCTGCATCGCAAGGACTTTGCCCGTGATGGCAACGCGCCGCTGCTGCTCTACGGCTATGGCTCCTACGGCATGGCGATGCCGGCGTCGTTTGCGGCGAACCGGCTGTCGCTGGTCGATCGCGGCTTCGTTTACGCGATCGCGCATATCCGCGGCGGCGCCGACAAGGGCTGGGGCTGGTACCTCGACGGCAAGCGCGAGAAGAAGACCAACACGTTCGACGATTTCGCCGCCGCAGGCCGCGCGCTCATCGAGGCGAAATACACGGGTGAAAAACGCATCGTCGGCCATGGCGGCTCGGCCGGCGGCATGCTGATGGGCGCAGTCGCCAACCGCGCCGGCGAGCTGTTCGCCGGCATTGTCGCCGAGGTGCCGTTCGTCGATGTGCTCAACACCATGCTCGACGACACCCTGCCGCTGACGCCGCCGGAATGGCCGGAATGGGGCAACCCGATCGAGAGCGAGAAGGATTTCCGCACCATCCTGTCCTACTCGCCCTACGACAATGTCGCGGCAAAGGACTATCCGGCGATCCTGGCGATGGGCGGGCTCACCGATCCGCGCGTCACTTACTGGGAGCCGGCGAAATGGATCGCGCGACTGCGCGCCACCATGCGCGGCGGCGGCCCGGTGCTGCTGCGCACCAACATGGGCGCCGGCCACGGCGGCGCATCCGGCCGCTTCAACCGCCTCGACGAAGTCGCGATCGTCTACGCCTTCGCGCTGTGGGCGGTCGGGATGGCGGACAAGGCGGAGGCGTAGCGAGGTCCCGTAGCCCGGATACCTCCCCATCGTCGTCCTGGCGAAGGCCAGGACCCATACCGCGTGATCTATCGATGAAGCGCGGTGGTCGTACCACGGCAATGGATCACTGCCAGTCTTCGCCAAACTCCTCCCTGCGGTTATGGGTCCCGGCTTTCGCCGGGACGACAGCGGAGCGTGCGGCGATCGCCTGTGCGCGACGACAGCGGAGGGCGTGGAGCCGCTACCGCCCCTTCGCCTTCCGCCAGGCCGCGAGATCCTTCAGCGTCTGCTCGTCGGTCGCGGGATAGAGGCCGAAGATGCCGCGGCCGTTCTGGACCTGCTCGGTGACGAAATCCTCGAACACGGTCATCTCGAAAGTCTCGTTCGCGACCTCGTCGGCGAGATGCGCCGGGATCACGATGACGCCGTCGCTGTCGCCGAGGATCACGTCGCCGGGAAACACCGGCGCGTCGCCGCAACCGATCGGGACATTGATCTCGATCGCCTGATGCAGCGTCAGATTGGTCGGCGCGCTCGGGCGATGATGAAACGCCGGGAAGCCGAGCCGCGCGATCTCGGCCGAATCGCGGAAGCCGCCGTCGGTGACGACGCCGGCGCAGCCACGCTTCATCAGCCGCGTCACCAGGATCGCGCCGGCAGAGGCTGCGCGCGCATCCTTGCGGCTGTCCATGACCAGCACGCTGCCGGGCGGGCAGTCCTCGATCGCCTTGCGCTGCGGATGCGCGCGGTCGCGGAACACCTCGATCGTGTTGAGATCCTCGCGCGCCGGCATGTAGCGCAGCGTGAAGGCCTCGCCGACCATGGTCGGCTGATCCGGGCTCAAGGGGCGAACATCCTGGATCATCTGGATGCGCAAGCCGCGCTTGAACAGCGCGGTCGCAACCGTCGCGGTGGAGACGGATTTCAGCTTGTTGCGGGTGGTGTCGCTGAGTGTTGACATGACTTGCTTGCTCTCTCCATTCGTCATTCCGGGATGCGCCGAAGGCGCAGGTCCGGAATCCATTTCACCGCAAATGCATGCGGCCCGATGGATTCCGGGCTCGCCGCTACGCGTGCCCTCAGATGCGCAATTGCGCACTGGGGAACGACGGTCAATAAATCGACGGCTCGCCCACCGGTGTGCCAAAACCGGTCTCAAGGAAATCGAAGTCGCAGCCTTCGTTGGCCTGCTTGATGTGTTTCGAGAACATCCAGCCATAGCCGCGTTCGAAGCGTTTCTCAGGCTGCTCCCATTCCGCGCGGCGCCTGGCGAGCTCCGCCTCCGGCACATCGAGATCGATGGTGCGCGCGGCGACGTCGAGCGTGATCCGGTCGCCATTTCTGACCAGTGCCAGCGGGCCGCCGATATAGGACTCCGGCGAGACGTGCAGGATGCAGGCGCCGTAGCTGGTGCCGCTCATCCGCGCGTCCGACAGCCGCACCATGTCGCGCACGCCCTGCTTCACGAGCTTGGTCGGGATCGGCAGCATGCCCCATTCCGGCATCCCCGGTCCACCTTGCGGGCCGGCGTTGCGCAGGATCAGCACATGATCGGCCGTGACGTCGAGATCGGGATCGTCGACCGCCTTCTTCATCGACGGATAGTCGTCGAACACCAGCGCAGGTCCAGTGTGCTTCAGGAAACGCGGATCGCAGGCGGACGGCTTGATCACACAGCCGTCGGGCGCGAGATTGCCTTTCAGCACCGCCAGCGCGCCCTCCTTGTAGATCGGGTTATCGACGGAGCGGATGACATCGTCGTTATGGACCTCCGCGCCTGCGATGTTCTCGCCGAGAGTCTTGCCTGACACGGTCATGCAATCGAGATGCAGATGCTGCTTGATCCGGTTGATCAGGCCGGGCAGTCCGCCGGCATAGAAGAAATCCTCCATCAGATAGAGGTCGCCGCTCGGCCGCACGTTGGCGATCACAGGCACCTTGCGGCTCGCGATCTCGAAATCGTCGAGCGAGATGTCCTGGCCGGCGCGGCGCGCTTGCGCAATGAGGTGAATAATGGCGTTGGTCGAGCAGCCCATCGCCATCGCGACCGTGATCGCGTTCTCGAACGCGCTTCGGGTCTGGATCTTCTGCGGGGTGAGGTCCTCCCACACCATCTCGACGATGCGGCGGCCGGCTTCCGAACTCATCCGGATATGGTTGGCGTCGGCCGCGGGAATCGACGAGGCACCGGGCAGCGTCATGCCGATGGCTTCGGCGATCGCGGTCATGGTCGAGGCCGTGCCCATGGTCATGCAGGTGCCATAGCTGCGGGCGATGCCGGCCTCCATGTCGACCCAGTCCTTGTCGGAGATCTTGCCGGCGCGGCGCTCGTCCCAATATTTCCAGGCATCCGAGCCGGAGCCGAGCGTCTTGCCCTTCCAGTTGCCGCGCAGCATCGGACCGGCCGGCAGATAGATCGCCGGCAGGTTCATGCTGGTGGCCCCGAGCAGAAGGCCGGGCGTGGTCTTGTCGCAACCGCCCATCAGCACCACGCCGTCGACCGGATGGCCGCGCAACAGCTCCTCGGCATCCATCGCGAGCATATTGCGGTAGAGCATCGTGGTCGGCTTCAGCAGCGATTCCGACAGCGACAGCGCCGGCAGCTCGAGCGGAAAGCCTCCGGCCATCAGCACGCCGCGCTTGACGTCATCGACCCGGCTCTTGAAATGCATGTGGCAGGGCTGCGCATCCGACCAAGTGTTGATGATCGCGATCACCGGCCGGTCGCGCCATTCCTCCGGCGCGTAGCCCATCTGCATCGCGCGCGAGCGATGGCCGAAGGCGCGCAAATCGTCGGGCGCAAACCAGCGCGCGCTGCGCAATTGATCCGGGGTCTTGTTCTTCTTGGTCATCTTGGATGCGCCATATGCTTCGATATTGCGTGTTTCGATATCGCGTGTCTCGACATTGCTCGCACGCGCGCGGCCTCGGCGGGCATGCCCTGCGCCACGCATATACAGGATTTCCGGACGTCTCGTCCCGCGCGCGGCGCAGACGTGCCGTTCGCCGCCGGTGTGCCGGGCGTGCGGCGCACAAACCCCGCGATGTGGCAATCGGAACGTAAACCGGCCTCGGCCGACCTAGCTTACTTTTGCTGCGCCGTCATCACGATGCGGACGAGGTCGGCGGCGTTGCGCGCGCCGAGCTTCTTCATGATGTTGGCGCGGTGATCCTCAATCGTGCGCGGGCTGATCCCGAGGTGACGCCCGGCCTCCTTGTTGGAGGCGCCCGCGGTGAATTGCTCGAGCACCTCGCGCTCACGGCGGGTCAGCGGCTCGCGGCCAGGAAAGTGCAGCGCGGCGATGCGCGATGCCGAGGTCTCGGCCTGGCGTCTTGTATAGGCGTCGATCGCCTCATTGAGGCGGCTGACGATCTCGTTGCCGCGGAACGGCTTCTCGATGAAGTCGAGCGCGCCGTTCTTGATGGCGCTGACCGCCATCGTGATGTCGCCCTGGCCGGAGATCATGAAGATCGGCGCCGGATAATCCTCGCCGTGAAGCTCCTTCAGGATATCGAGGCCGGATTTGCCCGGGATATGCACGTCGAGCAGGATGCAGGCCGGCGTCCGGCTGCGCGCCACCGCGAGCAGCGCCGCGCCGTCCGCAAAGCAGATCACCTTGTAGCCGGCGGTCGACAGGACCACGGAAAGCGTCTCGCGAACGGCGGGGTCGTCGTCGACTACAAAGATTTCCCCGCGAGGAGCGCCATTCTCAACCATATGTCTCGTCCATCAGTGGTGAAGCGTGCTGCCCAGACTGCACAAGAAGTAACTCGACCATCTCGATCAATGGACCCGTATTTGTACGGGACGTCCGCTTAACGCACAAGTAGCACCGCGTTCCCTAAAAGTGGGGACAGTGGAGAAACATGCATGGAAAATGCAGCGGCGGACGGCGTTGCGGTGTGCCTGGACGAGGGCAGCGATCCCTACAGCCTGATCGTGACGGACCTGGTCGCGCTGATCGGCCATGTCCAGGCGAGCCTGCGGCTGATCGAGGCGGCGATTGCGCGCGAGGCAGTACTGGCCGAGCAGGACGCCGCTGCCGACATCTTCGTGCTTGATGACGTCACCCCGCGCTACGCCGTGGCGTCCACGGCCCTGAAAGCCTGTGACACCGGGCTCGGCATGGCGCTCGATCGGCTGCGCGATTCAGAGGCACCGGCACGTCTGCTGAACTGATCAGCCGGACCGGCCAACGCCAGGTTCGACACAATCACGCAGATTGTCCCGACGACGCCCCAACCCTCGAGGCGAGGATCCGTTCCGCGTTCGGATTGGCGGCAGGCATGCCCCGCCCAGCCGGGTCAGGCCTTCTTCACGTCAGGCCCTCCTCAAGTCAGGCTCTGGCCCGCTCTTCGTCGGAGCCGGACCGCCGTTTGCTCGGCTTGCCCTTGAGGAAGCTGACGTCCATTTCGGTGCCGTTGACGCGGACCAGCTCGCAGCGGCGATAGGCGAGCCCGGTCGACGACAGCAAGAGGAAGAACTCCTTCAGATTGAGCCCCTGAATGGAACCCTCGACGGTCAACGCCGCGTCGTTGTCGGAGATGGCATTGAGCTGGCAGTCGCGCCGCCAGGTGCCGTCGATGGCCATGATGCAGACATCGACGCCCCGGCTGAACGTGACACGCTCAATGGATTTGCCGTCCTCCGTCATCGCTCAATATCCGACCGCCATGGCACGCCTCGGTATCGCAAGCGCCGCCCGCGCCCCGCTCGGCCGGTACAGGCCACGCCGCTCGGGAATCGGCTTGAACGTATCGGTCAGGCCGACCACGGTTTCGGCGGCGCCGAGCACCAGGAAGCCGTCGGCCTCCATCAACCGGGCGAGCCGGTTGAAGATGTTGATCTTGGTGTCCTGATCGAAATAGATCAGCACGTTGCGGCAGAAGATCACATCGAACGTGCCGAGCTGGGAGAAATCGTGCAGCAAATTGAGCTGACGGTGCTGCACCATCGCGCGCAACTCGGGATTGATCTGCCAGAGTTCTCCCGACTGCTTGAAATACTTCACCAGCAGCTGGATCGGCAGCCCGCGCTGCACCTCGAACTGGCTGTAGATGCCGGCCTTCGACTTCTCCAGCACCTCCTGCGACAGATCGGTCGCCGTGATCTCGACCCGCCATCCCGCAAGGGCAGCGCCCATCTCCTTCAGGCACATCGCCAGCGAATAGGGCTCCTGACCGGTCGAGCCGGCGGCGCACCAGATCCGGATGCTGCGTCGCGCGGCACGCGCCTTCAGGACCTCGGGCATGATGGTGTCGCGGAAATGGTCGAACGGCACCTTGTCGCGGAAGAAGAACGTCTCGTTGGTGGTCATGGCCTCGACCACCTGGACAGTGTGCGTCGATGAGCCGGCCCTGATCTTGGCGATCAGGTCGGGAATGCCGGACAGGCCGCATTTGCGCGCCAGCGGCAGCAGGCGACTCTCGATCAGATATTGCTTGTCCGCAGACAGATCGAGACCGGAATGGTCCTTCAGGAGCTTACGCAGATACTCGTAGTCGGGGGGCGTCACGGGAGCCTCGCAAAGGCAAAGGGGGGAAACTGGGTATTAGGCTTCGGCCGAGACGTCGAGCGCCAGCAAACCCACTTCCTGGAATTTCGCGATCACGATGTCCTTGTCGAACGGCTTCATGATGTACTCGTTGGCGCCGGCATGCAGCGCCCGCGAGATGTGGTCGATGCCGTTCTCGGTGGTGCAGAACACAACCTTTGGCACATCGCCGCCGGGCATGCGGCGGAGCTGCACGAGGAATTCGAAGCCGTCCATGACAGGCATGTTCCAGTCGAGCAGCACCGCGTCCGGCAGCGCCTGCTTGCAGGCTTCGAGCGCGACCGCGCCGTCCTCGGCTTCGATGACGGTGAAATCCATTCCTTCGAGGATGCGGCGTGCGATTTTTCGCACCACACCGGAATCGTCGACGACAAGACATGTCTTCATAGGTTGGCCTCCTTGTAGAGTCCGCCGTCTCCGCGGCGGAGCGTTACGCTGCAGCAAGTGTCTTGGGCACCAGTTCGAGCACGCGATCGACATCGAGGACGACCATGAGCTGTCCGTCGAGGCGGTGAACGCCGCCGGCGAGCCTGGCCATGCGGGGATCGAGGTTGACCGGATTGTCCTGGCGGCTGTCGTCGGGCAGCCGCAAGACCTCGCCGATCTGGTCGATCAAGAGGCCATAGGATTCGCCGCGCTGGTCGACGCCGACCGCCATCGGCGGCGTGCCGTCGTCGGCCTTCGGCAGGCCGAGCCGGGCGCGCATGTCGACCACGGTGACGATGCGGCCGCGCAGATTGAGCACGCCGGCGATCTCGCTGGAGGCCAGCGGCACCCGCGTCAGCCGCTCCGGCATGAACACGTCCTGCACCCGCGAGATCGGCAGGCCGAACAGCTGCCCGCCGATCACGGCGGTGACGTATTCGGCCATGGCGCCTTCACTGGTCTCGGTCTTGCTGGTCATCGATCAACCTTTTGTTTGAGCATGATCGGATCGGAAAACCGGTTCCCACTTTTCCGGATCACTCTCGTTTCCTTTAAGCGGCGCGGCGCAGTTCGGCGGTCTGCTCTTTCAGCGCCGCGATCAGTCCGGGACGATCGAACTTGGCGACATAGTCGTGGAAGCCGGCCTGCCGGCCGCGCTCGATCGCCGCCGGCGACACCATCGCCGACAGCGCGATGATCGGCAGCCCGACGAGGTTTTGGTCAGAGCGGATGTTCTCGGCGAACTCAAAGCCGTTCATCTCGGGCATCTCGATGTCGGTCAGCACGACGTCGAAGGCCTGCCCCGAGCGCAGCGCGGCGAGCCCTTCCTGAGCGTTCGGCGCGGTCCGCACCTTGTAGCCGGCGGCTTTCAAGACCGGGGCCAGCATGTTGCGGAAGAACGCCGAGTCGTCGACCAGCAGCACCGACTGCGCCGACGCAGACGGGCGCATCTCCTTGCGCGAGAACCAGTCGGCGAACGCCATCGGCAGGAAGTGGCCGACGTCGATCACCTCGGTGGCCTGGCCCTTGATCACGGCCGAGCCTAAAATGCCGTCCTGCGAGCCCGCCACCTCGATGTTGAGCCGCTCCTCGACGATGTCGATGATCTCGTCGACCACGAGCCCCATCGAGCGGCCGTCGTCGGCGAACACCAGGATCGGCTGCGCGCCCTGGGTCTGCACCTCGACGCCGGCCATCTGCACCAGCGGCATCAGCTGCTCGCGGTACTGCACCATGTAGCGGCCGTTCGAGAGCTCGATCTTGTCGGTTGCGATCTCCTCCAGCCGGGTGACGAGGCCGAGCGGCACCGCCTTGGGCTGGCTCGAACCGGCGCGGAACACCAAAAGCGAGGTGAGCTGCTCGCCGCTCGCGGCATGCGCCGCGGCATTGTCGTCGGCCATGTCATGGGCCGAGGAGCCGGACGCGCCGAGCGCCTTGGCGATGCCATTGGGGTCGATGATCATGATGACCGCGCCATCGCCCAGAATGGTGTTGCCGGAGAACATGTCGATGTGCCGCAGCTTGGTCGACATCGGCTTGACCACGATCTCCTCGGTGTGGAACACGCCGTCGACCACGATGCCGAAGGTCTGGCTGCCGACCTGCGTCACCACGATGAAGCCGTTCTCGGCATCGCTGGTCGCACCGTCGTCGATCTTGAGCAGCTTCTTCAGGTGGATCAGCGGCAGCAGCTTGTTGCGCAGCCGCAGCACTGCCGTATCCTTGATCCGCTCGATGCGGTGCTCGGAGTTGGCGCGCGCCCGCACCAGCTCGACCACCGACAATTGGGGAATGGCAAAGCGGTCGCCGCCGGCTTCCACGATCAAGGCGGAGACGATGGCCAGGGTCAGCGGGATCTTGATGGTGACGGAGGCGCCCTCGCCGGCCACGCTCTTGATGTCGATGGTGCCGCCGATCTGGTCGATATTGGTGCGCACCACGTCCATGCCGACGCCGCGCCCGGACACCGAGGTCACTTGCGCCGCGGTCGAGAAGCCCGGCGCGAAGATGAACTTGTGGATCTGGGCCTCGGTCATCTTCTCCAGTTCAGCCTCGGTGACGAGACCGTTCTGGAGCGCCTTGGCCTTGATCCGCTCGGTGTTGAGCCCGCGGCCATTGTCGGCGATGCAGATGATGATGTGGCCGCCCTCGTGATAGGCGCTTAGGCGAATGGTGCCCTGCTCGGGCTTGCCGCTAGCGACCCGCTCGGCGGTGGTCTCGAGGCCATGATCGGCGGAGTTGCGCACCATGTGCGTCAACGGATCCTTGATCAGGTCGAGCACCTGGCGGTCGAGCTCGGTGTCGGCGCCGTGCATTTCCAATTCAATTTGCTTGCCGAGTTCGCCGGAGAGATCGCGGACGATGCGCGGCAGCTTCTGCCAGGCATTGCCGATCGGCTGCATCCGCGTCTTCATGACGCCTTCCTGCAGCTCGGCGGTGACGTTGGAGAGCCGCTGCAGCGGCACCTTGAACTCGGTGTCCTCGTTGCGGCGACTGATCTCCAGCAACTGGTTGCGGGTCAGGACCAGCTCGGAGACCATGGTCATGAGGTGTTCGAGGGTATCGACATTGACCCGGATCGACTGGTTGGCGATCTTGTCGCCTTCCTGGACGTCCTCGGTGGCGGCCTTGCGGGCCGGCTTCTTTGCAGGCTCCGTCGGTTCGGCTGCGGGGGCAGCGGCTGCGGGCTTGGCGACCGGCGCGGGCGCGGGTGCTGCGACTTCGATCTCGGTCTCGCGGAAGGCGCGCTCGAGCTCGTCGAGCGAGACCTCACCCGGGCGCAGCGGACGCTCCAGCGTCTGCACCACCAGCGTGCCTTCGGTCATCGCCGCCTGCACGGATGGAGATTCGACGACAGGCACATCTTCTTCGGCAGCAGCCATGGCGGCCATGCCGTGCTCGACCATCGCCTCGAGCTGATCGATCAGGTCGCGGTCGTTGCCCTCCGGCTCGGCCTCGGTCGCCTCGAGCCCGCCGAGGATCTCCTTGATGCGGTCGATCGAGGACAGGATCAGCGTCACGGCTTCCGCCTTCACCGGCATGCCGTCGCGGAATTTGCCCATCAGGGTCTCGCCGGCATGCGCCAGCGCTTCCAGCCGCGGCAGCCCGAGGAAGCCGCAGGTCCCCTTGATCGTGTGCACAAGCCGGAAAATGTTATCCAGGATCTTCGCGTTGTTCGGATCCTGCTCGAACTGCACCAGCTGGTTGTCGACCGTATCCAGGCTCTCGCTGCTCTCCGTCAGGAACTCGCGCAACAGATCGTCCATGAATCGGTCCCCTCAAGGTGCTACGGAACGCACGCCTCGCATCGATAACTTGGCCGGCTTCACGGCGACGTTAATTTCGTCGTCCGTGCAAATACGGACGATGAAGCCCTTCAAGGACGACGCATCACGACATCACGGCCGGTTTCACAGCAACAAGGCCTTACCACCCGGACGGGAAAGAGCCCGTTCCACCCGTCGTCGCAATTTGAACGAAATGAGATCGAGGGGTCGTGAAATCCAGCGAAACGCTGGCGGCCACGACATCCACCTGCATCAGGACGTGATCGCCCATGGGTTGAAACCGGCGGGATGGTTAAGCGAACCCAAAAGCAAAGGCGGCGGAGTTTCCTCCGCCGCCTCGATAGTCGTTGTCTGTCGCGGCTACGCTTAGCGGAGCAGCTGCAGAACGCTCTGCTGCGACTGGTTGGCCAGAGCCAGCGCGGACACCGCGATCGACTGGCGGGTCGACAGCGCCTGGCTGTTGGCCGCTTCCTCGTTGGTGTCGGCCAGCGTCAGGTTGGACGAGCCGGTCTGCAGCACGTTGATCAGGTTCTTCGAGAAGTCCTGGCGGATCTGCACGATCGACAGGTTCGAACCGAGGGTCGAAGCCTGGGTGCGCAGCAGGCCGCTCGCGCTGTTGAGCGTCTTCAGCGTGGCGTTGGCCGAAGCGTTGTCGATGAAGTCCGTGCCGGCGGTCAGCTTGGTGAGGTTGAGGCCGGAGGCATCGAAGGTGACGCCCTGGATCTTCAGCGTCGAGGAGCCCGTCTCGTTGAAGGTCAGCTTGAGCTGATCGCCATTGAGCAGGTTGATGCCGTTGTACGACGCGTCCTGGGCGGTCGTGGTGATCTGGTCCAGGATGTTGTTGTACTGGTTGACCAGGTTGGCGCGGTTCGCCAGCCCATTCGGATCCTGCACCGGGGCGCTGCCCACAAGGGCGTTGAACAGCTTGCCGGCGCCGGCTGCCGTGCCACCGATCGTGCCGATGGTCGCGGACGCCGCATCGTTGGTGGTGCTGATGGTGAGCGCTCCGCCCGCGCTGAGCGACGCCTGCAGGTTATTCGCCGACAGCGCGTTGTTCAGGTCGTTGAGGGACTTCACCTGGCCCGCGCCGCTACCAAACGTAATGTTGGTGGCCTTGCCGTTGCCGGTCGCGCCGATCGTCAGCGTCAAGCCATCCAGCGGCGAAGGCGTTGCCACGGTGCGTGCCTTGGTTCCGGCGGTAAGGCCGAAAGCGGCTAGGCCCGAGCCGGAGATGTTGAGATCTTGGTTGGTGCCGGTGCTGATCTGGAGCGCACCAGCCGCCACGGTGGAGGCGGTGGCCGTGCCGGTGATGCCGTCGATCGCGGTGAGCAGGTCGCCGACCGTCAGCGTGCTGCCCGCGCCCGTGCCGAGGGTCACGTTGCCCGACGAGTCCGTCGTCGCGGTGGTCTGCGAGGTCGAGAACGTGATCGACTTGCCGTTGACGCTGATCGTACCGGTCGGGGTCGCCGCCAAGGTATCGGAGTTGGCCGCAGTGACGAGCTTGGTCGCGGCCGTGATCGGCACGGGCGTCGAGAGATTATTGTTGACGACCGTACCAGCCAGGGTGGCATTGCTGTAGGTGGCGGTGCCGCGGATATCGTCGGTGGTCGCGCCAGTGACCACGGCGGTCGTCACCTGCGATTTCTGGGAATAGCCGACCGCGGCCTGCAGGGCCTGGTTGGCGACCGACTTGGCGCTGTCGACGAGCTTCTGCAGCGAGGTGATGCCCGTGTTGGCGGCCTGCAGCACCTGCACGCCGTTGCCGATTCCGTCCAGCAGGTTGTTGATGTCGCTGGCGCGGTTGTCGAGCGACTGCGCCGTGAAGAAGTTGGTCGGATTGTCGAGAGCGGTGTTGACCTTCTTGCCGGTGGACAAGCGGTTCTGCGTGGTGGCGAGCAGGTCGGCCGTCGACTGCAGCGAAAGCAGGTTTTGACGGACCGATGCCGAGAGGACGATGCCGGACATACTGATACCCTTCTGGATGAACACGATTGACGCGACGCCGTAAATTTCGCACGGCGACCGGTGCCACACTGGTCCGTCCGCGCTACCCGTTCGTTAAAGGGCCGCTCCGTACAAATACCCAGGATGGCTTTGCTGGTAATTCTATGGCCGCCGGCGCAGACGCCCGGCCGAGCGGCGCGTATCCGCCGCCGGATCAATCTCGCGACGGCGAATTTTTCCTCGCATTTGCGGGACTTGCCACATGCTTGCGTTGCCGATCGCGCGCTTCGACATCCGCCACGGCAATCACGACCGCGCACGTTTCGGTACGCATCAGAGTTAATGGAAATCAATAAATGCGAGACAATGTCGCAACCGTCTCGTCCGGGATACGCAGCATTCGAATCGCCTCGAACGCCGCGCAGGCCGATGCGATTGCCGACCGTCTGCCCCCTAGAGGGTATAGAGTTCGCACCACAACCCTTGTGCTATTGGACAGGCAAGCTATGTTCGCTCTCCACACGCCAAGAGTAGGTGATGCGAGACCGTAGTGCTCCCGCCCTCGGCAGGAGCTCCAATGTCTGCGGTATCGCGTCCGCCCAATCGTCTGTTGCAAGCACTTCCCTCCACGGAATACGCGCAACTTCATCCCCTTCTGGAAACCGTCGACCTGACCAAGGAAACGGTGCTCGCCGATGCCGGCGCGCCGGTGCAGCGGGTCTATTTCCCGCACGGCGGCGTGGTCTCGATGATGGTCAATCTGTCCGACGGGCAATCGGTCGAGATTGCAACCATCGGTCGTGACGGCATCGTCGGCGCATCCGCCGCCCTGCATGAGCGGCCGCTGCTCGCCGACGCGATTGTCGTGGTGCCGGGCACGGCATCGATGGTGCGGGCGGAAGATTTCCGCGAGGCCGCCAATCGCAGCGCGGAGTTCCGGACCCTGGTTGCTCTCTATGAGCAGGCGCTGATGGCGCAGACCCAGCAATCCGTCGCCTGCAACGTGTCGCATCCGGTGGAGGCGCGGCTGTCGCGCTGGCTGCTGCGCGCGCGCGACCTGTGTGGCAGCGAAGCCTTGCCGCTCACCCAGGAGATGCTGGCGCAAATGATCGGTGTGCGGCGCAATGCGGTTTCGATCGTCGCGCATGGGTTTCAGCAGGCCGGTATCCTGCGCTACAGCCGCGGCCATATCGAAATCACCGATATCGACGGTCTGCGGAAGGCGGCGTGTGAATGCTATGCGACCGTCAAGGCGCACGCCGAGCAATTGATCGGGCCGGAAGATTGATCGGGGCGGCGCGCACGCTCAACTGATTGCCAGGCAACTCAAAACGCGATCCCGGGGCGATATGTATTCCTAATGGAACCAAGATATGTTTCCATTGGAACCAAGACGTGCCAGAATAAGTTGCATAACGGCTCCACTGCACGCGTCAGTCCTGATGACCAGAGACAAGCTTTGCCGGGAGGCAGGAGGTTGCTTTGGATACGGTTCCGCGATCGCCCAACGGATTTCTGTCTTCGCTCTCGGAGAGCGATTTTGGGCTGATCCGGCCGTATTTGCGGACGGTCGACCTCGCCGCCGAGTCGGTCCTGATCGAGACCGACGAGATGCTCAAGCGGACATACATGCCGCACAAGGGGGTGATCTCGCTGGTGGTCAGGCTGGCAAGAGGCGTGTGCGTGCAGATCGCGATGGTCGGCCGCGGCAGCATCTATGGTGCGTTCGCGGGGCTTGGTGAAGCCCCCACGCTGAACAGCGCCGTGGTGCTGGTGCCTGGCGTCGCTTCGACGATCGAGGTCGAAGCCTTGCGGGCGGCCGCCGGCCAGAGCCCGACGCTGCGAGCGAAGCTGATTCGGCACGGTCTCGCCGTCTATGCCCAGATCCAGCAGACGGCCGGCTGCAACGCCGCGCACACCGTGGAGTCGCGGCTGGCGCGATGCCTGCTGCAGACGCGCGACCTCTCCGGCAGCAACAAGATCGCCCTGACGCAGGAGGCGATGGCCCAGATGATCGGCGCACGCCGCAACAGCGTGTCGCTGGTCGCGCATACCTTGCAACAGGCGAATTTCATCCACTACAGCCGCGGCCACATCGAGATCACCAATGCGGATGGACTGATCAGGACCGCGTGCGAATGCTATGCCACGGTCAAGGCGCAGTATGCGGGGCTGCTGAGCTGCCAGGAAGCCGGCGGCTAGAGCTTGCTATTCTTGATGCGTCTTCTGCACGCGAACCACTACCCGCTTTGCGCAAAAGCGCTCCCGCCGGCACACAAGCCGTACTTCTACGGCGTACGATTTTCACCGTCGGATAACGCTGCATCCGCAAAGTCGCGTCGACGCACGGGGGAGCCGATGTTCACGTACGAGACCACCGACCGGAAGGAAGCCCGGCGCTTCCGCATGGCCCAATTCAACGGCCGGACCGCCACCATCAGGTCCGCCGGCGCGACGGTCACGGGACGCGTGCGCGCGATCGTCGAAAGCAAATCCGGCGCGACGGCGGCATGGGTGGTCACGATCGTTCCGGACGAGCCGAAGACAGCCGCCTCCGCCGCGCGGCTCGCGCCGCGCCTGTGCTTCGCCGCGGAAGACGATTTCTGAGGGCCGGGTCCTAGCGAACCGATTCACCGCTCAGAGCCCGCTCCGATCGAATCGGAACGGGCTCTGGACTTTAGTTTTGACGCGTTTCTTTGCGCGAACCGGTGCCCACCCCGCATCAAGTGCGGGGCAGACTTCGCTTGAAAACGCTCTATGCGGAATGCAACAAGGCCTTGCGGACGAGATCTGCGGTGTTGCGCGCACCCAGTTTGCGCATGGCCTCGGCGCGATGGCTCTCGAACGTGCGCGGGCTGATGTTCATCCGCAACGCGCCCTGCTTGTTGGAATAGCCGTCGCTGATCAGGCTGAGCACCTCACGCTCGCGCTTGGTCAGCGGCTTGCGGCCTGCCTCCGGCGTGAACATGACATCGGGTGACCGGGCGCCTGCCGGCTTGTCGTCGAGCGGCGGCCTGAGATCGGTGGCCGGTATCGCATTCGGGTAGAGATCGGAGATCTGCTTCAGCATCGCGGACACTCGCTCGGTCTGCTCGAGCGCGTTCTCGATCACCTGCCGCAGATAGACACCGTTGCCGGGCGCATGCGCGAACTGCTGACTGTGCTGTTTGAGCTCGTTCATGTAGAGCAGCAGCGCCGTCACCGGCCCGTTGAACTGCCGGACGATCGCCGCCCCCGCGTCCGCGGTCACCTGCGGTCGCGGCACGGCGGCTCCCTGAATTTCGGGCGGATGCGCCTCGAGCGTCGCGGTTCCGCCCATCCATGGCGGAAGGCGCGCCTCGGCTCGATTGTCATGTTGCGTCATAAGTATGGTTTACCGAAGGTGAACTTGTGGCCGCGTTAACACGGGACTCCGTAAAACTACGGGTGACGCAACTGTGACCTCGGGCCCCGATCTGCCAAGCAGGCGCAGATTACCGCTGATTTGGCAACGAATCTCGCTTGTTTGAGCCAAGGGACAGTAGTCTTACGGGATATCGAGGCGCTTTAGCTCGATGATCCCACAGGTGGATATTTACCATCCTGAGGCGCTCCCGGCAGCATTCGCTCGCCCCTGGCTTCAGGTTGAAATGGGCGGGATGCGCGCCGACCGTCAGACATCAAGGACGCCGGAGCCGAAGGAATTTCTGCAGGAACCGTCCCGAAAGGACGCCATTCGCCGGGTCTTCATCGACCACCCCTCCGGGCATCGAGATCGCATCGGGTTACCGCACGCCGGGCGCCGCACGTATGAGACGGATCACATTGGCCCGAGTTCGCATCGATCGGCGTCGGGGCCAGCCGAATGTCAATTTACAGCCCCGGCATGCGCCGCGATGATCGCCGCCTCTCGATCAACAACAAAAGGGCGCGACAATGAAGCGAGGGCGGAACGGGCGGCATGGATCCTGGATGACGATTGCGGCACTCGCCGCAGCACTGTTGGTCGGTACCGGTGCGCAGGCCCAGACCACGCCCCCGACCGGCGATGCAGCGCCGACGTCAGACAGCGCGATCATGGTCACCATCTTCTTCAAGCATGATCAGTCACGCCCGCTCAGTGAGTTGAATGCGCAACTCGAGCGGCAGGGCTTCTACAAGGCGTTTCCGCCCGAAGGTGTCGAGGTCGTGAGCTGGTACGTGATGATGGGGATCGGCCAGGTGGTGACCCTGCGGCTACCGGCCTCGCGGCTGCGCGAGGTCAACCGCGTCATCGAGAACAGTGCCTGGGGCGCCTACCACACCGAGTTCTATCCGACCTACGACTACAAGGCGGTCGGAGTCGACAAGCACGAAAAGGCAAAACAATAGCCAGTCGCAAGAGTAGAGTTGAAGCCATGCGCCGGACTTACCGGTTCTGAATCAGTCAGAACCGGCTCACCTTTGACCCGATGCACTGCCTATGCGTGGGCCCGCGTGCGCTGGCTCAGCCGCTTTGCCAGTGTCCGCAGATCCTGGCGGCGCCCGCTGCAGAGCAGGCGGCTGAATTCGTCGGGATCGATGGAGGCAGGTGGAAGATCGGCTGGGTTGCGTGCGACGCGGCGTAGCCAGGTCAATCGAAAGAGACGCTTGAGCATCTTCATGGTTGTTAGCCCCGATGAGCGTCTTTGTTAAATCGCGGCAATGAAATTTGGTTCCGCTCCCTATGGTCGCGCGGCAGAGAATTTGGTTCAATGCCGTCAGGCGAGCAGTGCCTTGCGCTGTTGCACCCGCGCAATGGAGCGCTGCACCGTGGCCTGATCCAGCGATCCGTCATGCACTGCACCCGCGACCGCGGTGGCGATGCCGGCCATCGCCTGCTCCTGGTCGAGCAGATTGTTGCCGATGCAGATCATGTCCATGCCGGCGGCGATCGCCTGCAGGCTGGCCGCGCTGGTGCCGAGCGCCTTCTGCAGCCCCTGCATCTGCATGTCGTCGGTGATCAGCAGCGTCTCGGGCAGCCGGCGGCGAAGCCGGGCGATTCCAGCCGACGACAGTGTCATCGGATGCCGCGCGTCCCACTGGCGGACAATGGCGTGGCTGACCAGCACCGCATCGCCGAAGATCTGCGGCGCCAGCGTGTAGAACAGCTCTTCCTGCTCCGGCCGCAGGGCATCGGAAATGTCCATGAACTCCAGATGTGAATCGACCTGCGCGCCGCCGATGCCCGGATAATGCTTCAGGCAAAGGCCCACCCCTGCCTGCCGCGCCGCGGCGTCGACCAGACGGGCATTGGCCTCGACCTCGCCGATCTCGGACGAATACGACCGCTTGATCCTGCCGATGTTGGGATTGTCGGGATTGTAATCGACGTCGATGACGGGCGCGAAGTTGTAGCGGATGCCGAGCCGACGCAGCTCGCCATAGCTTGCAGCCAGGATCGCCTGCTTTTCCGCATGGCCGAGCCGGTTGAAATCCTTCGCGCTCGGCAGCGGCTGGAAACCCAGCCCGTCCTTGAGCCGGCGCACCAGGCCGCCCTCCTGGTCGACGAAGACCAGCGGCTGCGACGGTAGCGCCGCGATCTCGGCACAGAGCGACTGCAGCTGCGCGGGCGAGGCGATGTTGTTGTCGTATTGCCGGGTCTGGCAGGAGTAATCGAACAGGATCACGCCGCCGAGCCCGAACCGCGCGGCAAACTCCCTCAGCCAGGGCGGGATGACCTTGCCGTAGAAGCCGAGGATGAAAAGTTCGCCGACGGTCATCGCCGCTCGCTCATTGGATACACATGGAATCAGCCCGCCCCCTACGGAATAGCACGCTGCGACGGCGGTAAGAATATGACGCAAGCCGCTGCGCGACTGCGTTCCCCGCGTTCGCATCGCTATGTTAAGACACGCCGGCACGCCACGATCGCGCATGCCACAACACAAGACATTTCGGAAACGCCCATGACAGCACCTTACGTCCCGCAAATGGCCCTTTACCGGCAATGGCTGCAGCAGACGCGCGGCCTCACGTTTGCGGATTTCGAGGCGATGCGGCGCTGGTCGGTCACCGACATCGACGGCTTCTGGCAGAGCGTCTGGGATTATTTCGATCTGCGGTCGCCAACGCCGCATTCGGCGGTGCTGGCCGAACGCAAGATGCCGGGCGCGGTGTGGTTTCCCGGCGCTTCGGTGAATTACGCGCGCCAGGTTTTCCGGCACGTCGCGCCGGCGCATGCCGCCGGCCTGCCGGCCCTGATCTCGAGCGGCGAGGACGGCAAGCTTTCGGAGACGAGCTGGCCGGAGCTGCGGCGCAAATCGGCGGCGCTGGCGCTGCATCTGAAGGCCAGGGGCGTCCGCGCCGGCGATCGCGTCGCGGCCTATCTGCCGAACATCCCCGAGACGATCATCGCGTTTCTTGCGACCGCGAGTATCGGTGCGATCTGGAGCGTCTGCGCGCCCGACATGGCCGCACCGGCGGTGATCGACCGCTTCAAGCAGATCGAGCCGAAAGTGCTGATCGCCTGCGACGCCGTGACCTATGCCGGCAAGCGTCATGACCGGAAGTCGGTGATCGAGGAGCTGCGGCACGCGCTGCCGACCGTGCAGCATGTCATCCTGCACAGCGATGCCGCACCGTCAGAGACACGATTGTCGTCCATCCTCGCGGGCCAGAGCGCGGAGATCGACGCCTTCGAGCCGGAATGGCTGCCGTTCGATCATCCGCTCTGGATCGTCTATTCCTCGGGCACCACCGGATTGCCGAAGCCGATCCTGCACAGCCATGGCGGCGTGATCGTCGTGGCGCTGCCGCTCTCGACCCTGCACAACGACATCGGCTGCAGCTATCAGCCGAACTCGTTCGGCGAACGCTTCCACTGGTACTCGTCGACCGGCTGGATCATGTGGAACTGTCAGGCCAACGGCCTGCTCAACGGCACGACCTGCTGCATCTTCGACGGCAGTCCCGGCGGCACCAGGGACAAGCCGGACTGGACCACGCTGTGGCGCTTCGTCGCCGACGCCAAGGCAACCTTCTTCGGCGCGGGCGCGGCATTCTTTGCCAATTGCACCAAGGCGGAGATCGATCTCGCAGGGGTCGGCGACCTCTCCGGCCTGCGCACGCTCGGCTCGACCGGCTCGCCGCTCAGCGCCGACACACAGGCCTGGTTCAACGAGCGCTTCGCCGCGCTTTCGAAGCAGAATGGCAACGCCGCGCAGGCCGACATGTGGTGGGCCAATATCTCCGGCGGCACCGATTTCGCCGGCGCCTTCATCGGCGGCAATCGCGAACTGCCGCAGACTCCGGGCATCATGCAATGCCGGCTGCTCGGCTGCGCGGTGGAAGCTTTCGACGAGCAGGGCCGTGCCGTGATCGACGAAGTCGGTGAGCTCGTCTGCACCGAGCCGCTGCCCTCGATGCCGTTGCGCTTCTGGAACGATCCCGGCAATGCGCGCTACATGGCGAGCTATTTCGAGACCTATCCCGACAATTTCGACGGCACCGGCCGCGGCCCGGTGTGGCGGCATGGCGACTGGCTCAAGATCAACCCCGACGGATCCTGCGTGATCTACGGCCGCAGCGACGCCACCATCAACCGCCATGGTTTGCGGATGGGCACCAGCGAGCTTTATTCGGCGATCGAGGCGCTGCCGGAGGTGCTGGATTCGATGGTCGTCGACCTCGAATATCTCGGCCGCGACAGCTACATGCCGCTGTTCGTGGTGCTGCGCGAAGGCGTTGCGCTGGATGCCGCGATGAAGGCGAAGATCAACAAAGCGGTCGAGGCTGGGCTGTCGCGCCGCTTCCTGCCCAACGACATCTTCGTGGTGGCGGAGATTCCGCGCACGCTGTCCGGCAAGAAGCAGGAGTTGCCGGTCAAGAAGCTGTTGCTCGGCCACCCCGTCGAGAAGGTCATCAACCGCGACGCGATGGCCAATCCCGGCTGCCTCGACTGGTATCTCGACTTTGCCAGGAGCTATCTGAGCAGGCAGGCCGGCGCCGCGTAAGCGATCGCGCCGCCTGTCAGCGCGGCCTGCTGCGCCAGGGCGGCGGCGCGAGGGCAGCGCGCAACTGCTCGACGAAAGCCTGCGTGCGCCTGGCCCGGCCGCCGCGGCCCGGATTGAGCAGCGCAACGATGTCGGCCGGCGGCAGGCGGAAGTTCGGCAGGACACGCACCAGCCGGCCACCGGCGAGATCCTCGGCGACATCCCACTCCGACCTGACGATCAGGCCGTGATCCGCCAGCGCCCAGGCCTTCACCACCTCGCCGTCATTGCTCGACAGCATCGGCTCGATCCTGACGACATCAGGCTCCGCCGGCGCGCGCCTGCGCGAGAAGCGCCAGAGCGTCACGTCCTCCTCGTTCTCGCGCAGCGCGATGCATTGGTGTCCGCGCAGCCTCTGCGGGCTCGCCGGCGTTCCCTGGCGCTTCAGATAGGCCGGCGAGGCGCAGAGAAAGCGTTCATTGGGCGCAAGGCGCAGCAAGCGAAGCGTGGAATCCTTCAACGCACCGATATGGATCATGACATCCCAGGCGCTCGCGGCGGCACGCCCCGGCCGATCGGACAGCTCGAGCTCGATCGACACGTCGGGGTGGCGGGATCGGAAGGCCGCAACGACCGGGGCGATGTAACGGCGTCCGAAGCCGAGCGGCGCAAGAATCTTCAGGTGACCTGCGATCGTTCCGCGACGCGCCTGCAGCGCTTCCGTCAACTCCGTTGCCTCGTCGAGCAGCGTGCCGCCGCGCAGCACGAGCAGCTCGCCCTCATCAGTCAATGTCAGCCGCCGGGCCGAACGGCTGACCAGCTGAACGCCCAGACGCTGCTCGAGGCTCTGCAGCCGCTGCGAGACCGCCGATGGCGTCACGTCGAGCGCCCGGGCCGCGGCCGCGAGCGACCGGGCCGCAGCGATGGCCAGGAAGAAGCGGATGTCGTCGGTCGAGAGCATTAAGCCTAGACTTAATCTAAGAATGACATTCGGTAAATTGTACTTAGCATGGAAACGGCTAGTCTCGCCGGATGTCATCAGCCCCTGCCTTGAACGCACCGCATCCGCTTGCCGGGATCGAGACGCCCTGCCTCGTCCTCGACGAGGACCGGATGCTGCACAACATCGCACGCCTGAAGACGCGGCTGTCGCGGCTCGGCGTGCCGCTGCGCCCGCATCTGAAGACCGCGAAATCCATTCCGGCAGCCCGCGCCGTGATGGACGGCCCAGGCGGCCCCGCGGCGGTCTCGACCCTGCAGGAGGCCGAGGCCTTTGCCGCGGCAGGCGTCAAGGACATCCTCTATGCCGTCGGCATCGCGCCGCAAAAGCTCGATCGCGTCGCAGCGCTGCGGCGGCAGGGCGTGGACCTGTCCGTGGTGCTCGACAGCCCTGAGCAGGCGGTCGCCGTCGCCGCGATGGCGCGCATGACGAACGATCGCATTCCCGCGCTCATCGAGATCGATTGCGACGGCCATCGCGCCGGTGTCGGCGCGCACGATCCGCTGCTGGTCGAGATCGGCCGCGCGCTGCATCAAGGCGGTGCCGAACTGCGCGGCGTCATGGCGCATGCCGGCGAATCCTATTCCTGCCGCAGCGTGGCGGCACTCGAGCAAGCGGCCGAGCAGGAGCGCGCCGCCGCGGTCGCCTGCGCCGAGGCGTTGCGCGCAGCCGCACTACCCTGCCCCGTGGTCAGCGTCGGCTCGACGCCGACGGCACATTTCGCGCGCCGGCTCGACGGCGTCACCGAGGTGCGCGCCGGCGTCTTCGTGATGTTCGACCTGGTGATGGCCGGGATCGGGGTCTGCACGGTCGAGGACATCGCGCTGTCGGTGCTCGCGACGGTGATCGGCGATCGCGCCGATCGCGGCTGGACCTTCGTTGACGCGGGCTGGATGGCGCTGTCGCGCGATCGCGGCACCGCGAAGCAGCCGATCGACCAGGGCTACGGCATCGTCTGCGACATCGATGGACGGCCCTATCCCGATCAGATCGTAATCGAAACCAATCAGGAGCACGGCATCATCGCCCGCCGTCCCGGCAGCACAGCGCCGCAAGTGACGTTGCCGGTCGGCACCAAGGTGCGGATCCTGCCGAACCACGCCTGCGCGACCGGAGCCCAGCACGACCGCTATCATGTCGTCGCCGCCGGCTCCGACACGGTCAGGCAATGGGAGCGGTTTCGCGGATGGTAGGAGACAGAGCGCAGCCCATGACCCGAGCCTATGACGCCGTTCTGTTCGATCTGCTGACCGCGCTGCTCGACAGTTGGACGCTTTGGAACAAGGTCGCGGGCTCCGACGACGCCGGGCTGCGCTGGCGGGCCGAGTATCTCAGGAACACCTATGCCACCGGACGCTATCGTCCCTATGAGGATCTGGTGGGTGAGGCGGCGCGCAATGTCGGGCTGCCATTCGAACGGGCTGCGGAGCTCGGCGCACGCTATGCGGAGCTCGATCCCTGGCCCGAGGTTTTTGATGTTCTGCAAACGCTGCACGGCGCCGGCGTCGCGCTCGGCGTCGTGACCAACTGCTCGGAGCGGCTCGGCCGCATCGCCGCCGATCGCATCGGCGTTCCCTTCACGGTCTTCGTGACGGCCGAGCGCGCCGGCTACTACAAGCCGCAGCCGCAACCCTATCAGCTCGCGCTCGACGAACTGCCGGTTCCGGCCAATCGATGCCTGTTCGTCGCCGGGTCGGGCTATGATCTGTTCGGCACGGCACGTGTGCAGTTGCCGACTTGGTGGCATAATCGGGCCGCAATGAACCTGCCGGAAGGGGCGCCCGCCCCGATCGTTGTTCGTGACAACCTTGCGACCTTGCCGGCTTTCGTGCTCGGTCGCGACTTGTCCGGCCGGCGCGCCCCTTGAGGACCGAACTGAGATGCCATCACCCAGCTACATCGACCCGCTCAACGGCAAGCTCTATCCGCTGGATGTCCCGCGCTGGTGCTCCGACGAGGGCAAGCCGCTGCTCGTCACAGCGCTGCCCGGCATCTCCCGCGACGAGATCGAGCGCGGGACGCGGTCGCTGTGGCGCTATCGCGCGGCGCTGCCGGTCGAGATCAAGCAGCCGATCACGATGGGTGAAGGCTGCACACCCGCGGTCGAAAAGGCGTGGGGCGATCTGCGGCCGCATTTCAAGCTGGAATGGTTCAATCCGACCTCGAGCTTCAAGGATCGCGGCACCACGGTGATGCTGTCCTTCCTGCGCCAGCTCGGCGTCGACGCGGTGCTGGAGGACTCTTCCGGCAATGGCGGCGCGTCGGTTTCGGCCTATGGCGCGGCGGGCGGCATGCGGGTCAGGATCCTTGCGCCGGCGACGACATCGCCGATGAAGGTGGCGCAGATGCACGCCTTCGGCGCCGAGGTGCAGCTGGTCGAAGGCCCGCGCGAGGAATCCGAGGCGGAAGCGATCCGCCAGTCGAAGCAGATCTTCTACTCCAGCCACAACTGGCAGCCCTTCTTCCTGCAAGGCACCAAGTCGCTGGCCTACGAGATCTGGGAAGACTTTGGCTTCACCGCGCCAGACAATGTCATCATGCCGGTCGGCGCCGGCAGCAGCCTGCTCGGCTGCTATATCGGCTTCAAGGAGCTGCTCGCGGCCGGACAGATCACGCGGCTGCCGCGGCTGTTCGCGGCCCAGCCGCTCAACTGCTCGCCGGTCGATGCCAGCTTCGTCGCCGGCGTCGATACGCCGGTCGATCGCGCGGTCCGCAAGACCATCGCCGAAGGCACCGCGATCAAGCATCCGCTGCGCTTGAAGCAGATGATCGCGGCGCTGAAGGAGAGCGGCGGCGGCACGGTCGCGATTCCCGAAGACGACATCGTCGCCGCATTGAAGCGGCTGGCGCGTACCGGCCTGTTTGTCGAACCGACCTCGGCCTCGGCCGCCGCCGCGCTCGACGTCCTGAAGGCGCGCGGCGCGATCCGGCCGGCGGAGCGCACCGTCGTCATCATCAGCGGGACCGGGATCAAGGCAGCCGGGCTGATCACCGAATTGCTGGGCAGCTAATCGGCCCGCAAATCGATCGCTACGTCAGCTTCCCGCAGCTGCCGCGCGCGTCGGCGAGGCGTGCGCCCGGCCGATATTGTCGAGGAACTGCCGCACGCTTTCCCGCCAGGTGAAGGTCAGGGCGTGGGCGCGGCATTGCTCGCGCGGCACCAGCAGCGCGCCGAGTGCCGCGCGGCGCAGATCGTGATCGAGACAACCGCAGCCCGACTTGCCGATCACGTCGAGCGGCCCCATCACCGGAAAGGCCGCAACCGGCAGGCCACTGGCCAGCGCCTCGAGGATCACCATCCCGAACGTATCGGTCAGACTTGGAAACACCATGACGTCGGCGGACGCATAGACATCGGCGAGCGCGCGGCCCGTCCGCGTGCCGAGAAAATGGACGTGCGGAAACCGGGTCTGCAAACTGCCGCGCAGCGGCCCGTCCCCGACCACGACTTTCGAGCCCGGCAGATCGAGATCGAGAAAGGCGTCGAGGTTCTTCTCGACCGCGACGCGGCCGACATAGAGGAACACCGGCGCCGGGAAGGCGAGCGGCCGCTCCGTACGGGGACAAAACAGCTCGGCATCGACGCCGCGCGACCACGGCATCAATTTGCGGAAGCCGTGCGCCTGCAGCGCCTGCTCGAGCGATGGCGAGCCGACCATGATGCCGTCTCCGCTATTATGGAAACGACGCAACGCCGCGTAGCTCCACCGCAGCGGGACCGGCAGCCGCGCGGCGAGATATTCGGGAAAGCGCGTGTGGTAGCTGGTCGTGAACGGATAGCCGCGTGTCCGGCAGACATGCCGGCTGATCCAGCCGATCGGACCTTCGGTCGCGATGTGCACCGAGTCCGGGCGCGCAACCGCGATGGCGCGCGCGATTCGCCCGATCGTCGGCAGCGCGAGCCGGATTTCCGGATAGCCGGGCAACGGCACGGTGCGGAAATCGGCCGGCGTCAAGAAGAAGATTTCCGCGCCGAGCGACGGCGCTTCACTGGCGAGATATTCGAGCGAGCGGACCACACCATTGATCTGCGGCCGCCAGGCGTCGGTTGCCACCAGCACGCGCATCAGGCGACCGCCTGCGTGAGCGGAGCGAGGCCTGCCCTATCCAACGCTGCCCGCGCTTCCGTCCATCGGACGATTTCAAACTGCCCGTCATGGCGCTCGACCACGCTCGTGCACGACTCCACCCAATCCCCGGTGTTGATGTAGCGGACGCCGAAATCGTCGTGCAGCGCCGCGTGGTGGATGTGGCCGCAGATCACGCCTTGAACGTTGCTGCGCGCGGCCTCCGATGACAGCACCTCCTCGAACCGGCCGATGTGGTTGACCGCATTCTTGACCCGCAACTTCGCCCAGGACGAGAACGACCAATAGCCGAACCCAAATCGGCGCCTGATCCAGTTGAGCCAGACGTTGCAGGCCAGCGCGGCCCGATAGCCGACATCGCCGATCAGCGCGAGCCAGCGCGCATGCCGCACCACGAGATCAAAATGATCGCCGTGCACGACGAGGTAGTCGCGACCGTCGAGGCCACGATGGATCGCCCGTTCGACAATCTCGACGCCGCAGAACGCCGCGCCGGCATAGTCACGCAGGAACTCGTCGTGATTGCCGGGAATGTAGACCAGGCGACGGCCCCGTTGCGCGAGCTCGATCAGCTCCCGCACGACGGCATTGTGCGCCGTGGGCCAGTACCAGCTCGACCGCAGACACCAGCCATCGACGATGTCGCCGACCAGGAACACGGTTTCGGCATCATGGTGGCGGAGGAAGTCGATGAACCGCTCGGCCTGGCATCCCCGGGTCCCGAGATGTACGTCGGAGATGAACAGGCTCCTGACCTTGACGACATCCCGCGGCGCGGCCCACCTCGCTTCCGCGCGATCGCTTGCCCCATGCATCGCAAATTGGGACTCGACTTTGCCGCCGTCCGGTCGAAACGCCGCCGCCATGGCCTCGGCCAATCCCGCGAGAACCTTCGTGACATCGCGGCTGGCGCATCGCCTGAAGATCGAGCGGTGCCAATAGATGCCTGCGATAAGCACCAGCAGCGCGAACTCGGCCGCGCGATATCGCCCGCCGGAAGCAGCGTGACCGAACTGATAGCTCGCGGCCAGGACCAGCAGGGTCGCGGCTGCACGCTCGAGCGTATCCGAGCCGGGCCGCAGGCGGGACAGCAGGGCTCTCATACGCCTTCCTCCACCGGCAAGCGTGAGGGGAGTGCGCGCGGCTCCCCGAGAGGGCGCGGCGCGAGCGAGCGTTTGTAGAAGCGAAATCCGAGGAAGAGCGCAACCTCCACGGCGACCAGGATGACCACCACCCAGAACCCGAGGCTGACCGGATCGTGGCTGCTGCCGCGCAGGGCATAGCCCAGGGTGAGGAACGGCATGTTCCAGATCACAGTGCCGATCGCCGTCGCCATCACGAAGGCGCGCGGCTCCAGCCGCAGCACGCCAGCGGGGAGTGCAAGGTAGATCCGCACGGTGGGCAGCGTCTGACCGATCAGCGTCACCCAGAAATGATTGCCGCGATAGGCGTCGGTGAGCTGTCGATAGAGCGACGGCCGCAGCAACACGAACTTGCCATAGCGCGCCACCAGCCCCTCGATGCGTCGCGAGCCGAGCGCGCGCCCGAGCCCGTACCAGCCGACGGCACCGACGACCGACCCGGCGCTGGTCGCGAGGATGGTCATCGCAAGCATCGTGCCGTCGGAGACCGTCAAGCCGAGCAGCATCAGCAGCACGTAGGACGGCAGCAGCGGAATGAACTTCTCGGCGATGGCGAGGCAGCCGATACCCACCAGGCCGAAGTGCAGAAACATCGCGATCGTGCTCGACGTGTCCATGACGCCTCGATCAAGCGTGGGAGTGGCGGCGGCTGATCCGGTACACGGAAGCCGGAGGCAGGTTGAGGAACGTCTGTCCGATGCAGCTCGCCTGCAGATCGAGGCGATCCAGGATCGCGTCTGCGACAGGACAACGCGGACCATAGGTGATCTGGTAGAACGCCCCGCCGGCGCGAAGATAGCCGAAGGCGCCGTGGAGGATGGTTATGACTTTCTCCGGCGGCATCATGAGGAGTCCGAGGCCGCTCACGACCGCACCGACCGGCGCTCCGTCGAACAGCCTTTCCCTCCGCAGCCAGGCCGCGTCCATCCAGAGCACCCGCGCGCCCGGGAAGCGCCGCTGCAGCAGCGGAATGAATTCGGAGCCGTACTCCACCAGTGTCAGATCCTGCTGCCTGACGCCGCGCTTCAGCAACGCGCGGGTGAAGACGCCCGTGCCGGGGCCAAGCTCGAGCACGGGGCCGGTATCCGCGGTGATCTCCTGCGCCATGAGCGACGAGACAGCGGGCCCGGACGGCGCGACCGCGGCGACACGCAACGGATTACGCACCCAGGCGCGGACGAACGGCAGGATGTCAGCGGCCGACATGCTGGAGCTCCCGCACGATGAGCGCGCAATCGGTCTGGCACCACGGATTCATTAACAAGGCCATTCGCGTGTCTTTCGCATTGCGGGTGCCCACCATCATGTGTGGCACGCTCCCGCCGGTTGAGCAGTGTCGGTCGGCGTCGAGACGATTCGACCGTCCCGATGCACGCCTCTGTCTCATGCGAAGCTTGCGTCAGCCTGTCGCGAATGCGCGCGCGTGCGAAATTTCGCTCCGCGACGCATTCGCGCGGAGAAAACCGCAAGGTTGCCGCAATGAATCGGGCATAAAGCCGGCGGATCGAATGACGAACCGATGCAGAGGTAAGGACGACGAATGCGCGTGCTGTTGGTGGAGGACCAGCCGGACATGGTCGCGGCGCTGCGTGCGGCACTCGCGCGCCACGACATGCTGGTCGATCACGCGCCGGATTTGTCGGAAGCCGAGGCGATTGCCGCTGCGGGAAGTTACGACGCCATCGTGCTCGACCGGCAATTGCCTGACGGCGACGGGCTGTCGCTGATTCCGAAACTGCGCGCGAGCGGCAACACCGTGCCGGTGCTGGTGCTGACCGCCCGCGGCGAGCTCGCGGACCGGGTCTCGGGTCTCGATAGCGGCGCCGACGATTATCTCGGCAAGCCGTTTGCGTTCGAGGAGTTGCTGGCGCGGCTGCGCGCGCTGTTGCGCCGCCCCGCGAGCGTGCAGGAGCATACCGCGCGGATCGGCCGCCTGTCGTTCGACTTCACCCATCGTGAGGCCAGCGTCGATGGACATCCCCTGGAGATGCCGCGTCGCGAGCGGCTGGTGCTCGAGACGCTGTTGCATCGGATGGGACGCATGGTGCAGCGCTCCGCGCTGATGGAGGCGGTCTACGGCCTCGACGACGAGGTGCAGCCCAATGCGCTCGACACCCATGTGTCGCGTTTGCGCCGCAGGCTCACCGAGGCCGACGCCGGCGTCACGATCAACGGCGTTCGTGGCCTCGGCTATGTGCTGCGGGAAACACCGTGAGCGTGCTCCGACCGCGATCCCTCACCTGGCGCCTGGTCGGACGCCTCGCGGGTCTGCAGGCCGTTGCGTTGACCCTCCTGATCCTGCTGATCGGGGCCGCCGCGATCGGGCTGCTGCGAGCGGGACTGCTGATCGGCGAGTACGAAGGCAGTACGCTCGATACGCTCCGCGACGCCGTCGCCCGCGATGAAGCGGGCGGACTGACGCTGCGCCAGACGCCGGAACTGGCCGCCTTGCGCGCCGAGCACGCCGATCTCTGGTTCGTCATCCGCGACGCCGAGGGACACCAGTTGGCCGAAGGCGCGGTGCCCGCACAATTCGCGCCGATCGCCTCAGCGCTCGATCATGTGAGCGAGGCGCGGCTCAAATGGAATGCAGCGGAAGCCACGCGGCCCGCGGGTCTCGTCAAATGGGTCGATACCTCGGCGGGACAGATCCAGATCCTGACCGGCACTTACGGCCAGCTCTCGATGTGGCGCGCGCTGGAGAGCACACCGCTGCTGTTCCTCAACATGATCCTGCCGATCGTCGTGTTGATGACGCTGGCGACGCTCGTCGCGACCCCGTTCGTGGTACGCCGGGCCATGAAGGGCCTCGCACAGGTCGCGGCGCAGGCCGAGCGTATCGACATCGATCAGCGCGGCGCGCAGTTGCCGCTCGACGAGGTGCCGATCGAGATCACCCCGCTGGTCAAGGCCATCAATGCCGCACTCGACCGCCTCGACAAGGGTTACGAACGCCACCGCCGCTTCCTCGCCGATGCCGCGCACGAGCTGCGCACCCCGATCGCGATTCTCTCGACACGGGTCGCTTCGCTGGAGGCCGGACCGGAGAAGACCCATCTGCTCGAGGACGCGACACGCCTCAGCGTCATGGCGGGCCAATTGCTGGACCTGCAACGGCTCGATCAGCGCGCCGACACGTTCGGCCAGGTCAATCTCGTCGGCATCGCGCGGCAGGTCGTCCTCGACCTCGCGCCGCTCGCCTTCGCGGCGGGATATGAAATGTCGTTTGAGCACGACGTCGAGACGGTCATGGTGAGCGGCGACCAGACCTCGCTCGAACGTGCCCTCACCAATCTCGTGCAGAACGCCATCGACCATGGACAGCGGCGTGGCACGATCCTGGTTCGGGTGACGGCGACCGGTTGCATCGAGGTCTGCGACGACGGCGACGGCATTCCGCCCGACGAGCGCGAGCAGATCTTCGAGCCGTTCCGCCGGCTGCATCCGGGCGGACGCGGCGCCGGCCTCGGCCTCGATCTGGTGCAATCCATCATGCGTCTGCACGGCGGCCGGATCGAGGTTGATCAGGCGCCGTCCGGCGGCGCCTGCATGCGCATGGTGTTTCCGAAGGTCTAGCCCGCTTTGCGCAGTTTCAGGGCCTCGTAGAATGAGGTCTCGAAATTGATGTAGCCGATGAAGGATGTCGGATCACCAAACGGCAGGATCTGCGTCGCCCAGAATCCGCCGAAACCGTTCTGGCGATCGATCCAGTAGAACAGGTTGGCGAGGCCCGCCCAGCCGAGCGCACCGGCGGGGCGGCCGGTCGGAGCCTGCTCGTCATTGATCATGAAGCTGAGCGCCCATGATTTCGACTGGCCGGGGAAGAACTCAGCGTCGTTGGCGAGCGAGGTGATCACGCCGGTAATGGCGGTAACCTTGTTGTTGCCGAGATGATTCTTCTCCGCCATCCGCACGGTTTCGGCCTTCAGGACCCGGCCATGCTCGCCGGCGCCGTCGTTCAGCCACATCCGGATGAAGCGCATGTAGTCGCCGATGGTGCCGTAGAGTCCGTGGCCGCCCATATGGATTTCCGGATTGGCCGGCAGCTCGAAATCCATCGGCGTGAGCGAGCCGTCGGCGTTGCGGGCGTGAATCCCGGCGAGCCGGCGGCGCATCGCATCGGTGAGCTCAAATGCCGTGTCCTGGATTCCGAGCGGCTCGAATATCCGCGTCTTGAAGACCTCGCCGAGCCGCCGGCCCGTGATCGCCTCGACGATCTGGCCGCACCAATCCAGGTTGGTGCCGTATTCCCATCGCTCGCCGGGATCGAACAGCAGCGGCGTCATCAACGAAGCCTTGGACGCCGTGATCACGCTGGGCTGCCCCTTCTCCTGTGCGAGGCGGTTGTAGGTGTGATTGATGAAGTCGTAGCCCAGGCCTGCGCTGTGGACCATCAGCATGCGCGTGGTGATGTCGCGCTTGGGCGCACGCAGCCGTGGCTCGCCCCTGTCGTCAAATCCCTCGATGACCTGGAGCTTGCCGAGGTCGGGCGCGTAGGTCTTGGCCGGCGCGTCGAGATCGAGCTTGCCCTCCTCGACGAGTTGCAGCACGGCCGTCGCGGTGATCGCCTTGGTGGTCGAGAAGATGGCGAACACGCTGTCGGTCGTCATGTCCGCGGCCTGGTCGAGGCGGCGCTTGCCGGCGGCGCCTTCGTAGATGTTGCGATGGCGGTCGGTCACCATGGCAACGACGCCGGGAACGCGCGGGTTGGATGTCACGACGCCGTCGAGAATCGCATCTGCTGCCGCACCGAAATTCGTGCTCATTGTCTTCCTCCCATATTCTGCTTTGTGATGTGATCAATCGTGAGCGGCGGTGCGGTCATCGAAACCGCAGCGCCGGATCGCGATCAAGCGCTATTGCACGGCGAAGCCCTGATAGCCGCTCGCAGCGACCTCGTCGCATTTCTGGCGGTAGGTGCCGACGCCGCCGCAATAGGACAGCACCCGGCGCGGCTTGCCCTCGACATTCGAGCCGAGATACCAGGAGTTGGTCTTGGCGATCAGCGTTGCGTTGGCGGTCTCGTCGTGATGCGCCACCCACTGATCCTCGGCGTCCCTGGTCGGCTCGATGACGTTGAGGTTCTTGCCGCGCAGATATTTGATGCAATCGGCGATCCACTCGACCTGCTGCTGCAGGCAGGTCGTCATGTTGCAAAGCGCGGCCGAGGGCGCGAGCGGCACCGCTGTCGTGAACAGGTTCGGATAGCCATGGACCTGCAAGCCCATCGTGGTGCGGATGTCCCTGCCCCAATCGTCCTTCAGCGATCGTCCGTCGCGACCGCGGATGTCGATGCGCGTCAACGCCCCCGTTCCGGCGTCGAAGCCGGTGGCCAGGATGATGACGTCGAACGCGTGCACCGTGCCGTCGGCGGTCTGGATGCCGTCGGACGTGATGCGGGCGATCGGATTGTTCTTGACGCTAACGATCTCGACATTGGGCCGGTGGAAGGCCTCGAGGAAATTGCTCTCCAGCGGCACCCGGTGCGTGCCGAAACCATAGTCGGACGGAATCAGCTGCTCGCACAGCCTGGGGTCCTTGATCCGCTCGCGCATCTTTTCGCGCACGAACTCCGTGATCTCGGCGTTGATGGCTTCGTCGAAGAACAGTTCGGCGAAGGACGAAACCCACAGTTTGAGCGATCCGTCATTCCAGCAGTCCTCGATCACCTGGCGGCGCTGCTGCGGCGTCAGGTCGACCCAGGCGTGCTCGAAGTCGAACTCGAATCCGGTGAATGTCTTCGGCAGCCGTTCGCTAAGGAATTTGAATTTCGACTTGTAGGCCTCGGCATCCGCCGCATCCCATTTCGGGTTCTTCATCGGAATGATGTATTGCGGGGTGCGGATGAACACCTTGAGATGACCGACCTCGCCGGCAATCGACTGGATCACCTGGATTCCGGTCGCGCCGTTGCCGACCACGCCGACACGTTTGCCGGCGAGTTCGATCGGTCCCTTGGGCCAGCGCGCGGTGTGGAACAGCTCGCCCTTGAATGTCTCCTGTCCCGGAAAGGATACGTGCGGCGCCGAGAGCATGCCACAGCAGGTGACCAGAAATTGGGTATCGATCACATCGCCCTGGTCGGTCGTCACCAGCCAGCGTTGCGTCGCCTCATTGAAATGCGCGCTCTTGACCGTGGTGCCGAACTGGATGTCCTTCCTGAGGGCGAGGCGGTCGGCGACGTAGTTCAGCCAGCGCTCGATCTCCGGCTGGCCCGGGAACCGCTCGCTCCAGCTCCAACCCTTGTAGAGTTCTTCGGAGAACAGGTACTGATAGGTGTGGCCTTCGGAATCGAAGCGTGCACCGGGGTAGCGGTTCCAGTACCAGGTGCCGCCGACGCTTGAACCCGCATCGATCGCCCTCACGCTCAGCCCCTGCTCGCGCAGACGGAACAGTTGGTAAAGACCGGCGACGCCGGCGCCGACGACCACGGCGTCGAGCCTGGTCGTTGCACGCGCACCATTGCTTCCATTCGACCTTGTGACGGTCTCGGTCATCGTGTCCTCCTGTTGTCTTGCTTCGCACGCGCTCATACCCGCCGTGTCGCCGGGCGATGGTGCGTTGCGTCAATTGGATCTCGGCCACTGGCGTTGTCGCCGAGACGCAGAGCAGGCTACGGATTGTGCAACCGGGCGGCTTGGATGAAACCGACAATCTCTGGAACGCGGCCGTGCAATCGCGCATCGGCCGTTGGTCGCCTTGGCAAACGGCGAAAGCGGCCTATCCTGCGCTCAGACGTTCGGCCAAGAAGAAGCGGTCAACCGCGCTACGGATTCCACGGAGGAGGCTCGCGGGATGGGCCAATTGATCACGGTCGAGGAGCTGCCGCGCTATGCGCCCGGTGAGCTGAAGCTGGACAGCGCCTCAGTCGGGAGGAGCGACTTCCGGCTGCGGATTTTCCGCTACAAACCATCGGATATCTGGGTTCCCCCGTCGGAAAACTTCCTGCTCGTGCTCTATCGCGACGGCGTGACGTCGATGAATCGTCGCGTCACCGGCGCGTGGAAGCAGGATCACGTCGGTCGCGGCGTCACGTCGTTGCTGACCCGCGCCGAGCCATCAAGCTGGCACTGGAAAAACGACATCGAGGTCACCCATTTCTATATCGCCCCTGCACTCATGATGAAGACCGCGAGCGATGCCTTCGACCGCGACGCCGAGGCGATCGAGCTTCACGACCTGCTCAAGGCGGAAGACCCGATGCTGACCTGGATCAACGACCAGATGGTCCAGGAGGTTGCCGCAGCCGGTCCGGGCGGACGCCTCTGCTATGACGCGCTGGCGCTGCAGGCCAGCGTGCACATCCTGCGGAAATATGCGGCGATCGAATTCAAGATGCCGTGCGCGCAAGGACGCTTTCGCCCGGCACATGCGCGCTTGATCGAGGACTATATCGAGCAGAACATTTTCCGGAACATCACGCTGGAAGAGCTCGCGAACATCTGCAATTGCACACCGATCCAGTTCGCCCGCAAATTCCGCGTGCATTACGGCACGCGGCCACATGCCTATGTCCTGAGGCGCAAGGTGGAGCACGCGTGCCAGCATCTGCGCAAGGACCGCGTTGCCCTGAAGGAGATCGCGCTGCTGAGTGGCTTTGCCGATCAGAGCCACCTCAATCGCGTCTTCCGCCAGCACATGAACGTCACGCCGGCGGAATACCGCCGGCAAGTCTGCGAACATTCCACACAAGCGTGAGACCGTGGCGCCGGCAGGCCCGCGGCCGGCTCACACCGGCGGCGGGTTCAGCCGCGCAAAGCCTTCCTGGATTCGGTAAGGGTAGTACGGATAAGCCGGCATCACCGCGCTTGCCTTGTCGAGACGCGCGATCTGGTCCGCCGAGAGCGACCACCCGACTGCGCCGAGGTTGTCGCGAAGCTGCGTCTCGTCGCGCGCGCCGATGATCACGGACGAGACACTCGGCCGTGCCAGCAGCCACGCAATCGCAACCTGCGGCACGCTGCGGCCGGTTTCTGTGGCGACGATGTCCAGCGCGTCGACGATCGCATAAAGCTTGTCGTCGTCGACCGGCGGTCCGAACTGCGCGGTCTCGTGCAGACGGCTGTTCGCCGGCAAGGGTTGCCCGCGCCTGATCTTGCCGGTGAGCCGGCCCCATCCGAGCGGACTCCAGACCAGCGCGCCGACGCCCTGGTCGAGCGCGAGCGGCATCAGCTCGGATTCATAGTCGCGGCCGACCAGCGAATAATAGACCTGGTGCGCCACATAGCGCGGCCAGCCGTGCCGGTCGGCAACGCCGAGCGATTTCATCAGATGCCAGCCGGAGAAATTCGAGGCGCCGACATAGCGCAGCTTGCCGGCGCGCACCAGCGCATCGAGGGTCGACAGCACCTCGTCGATCGGCGTGAAGGCGTCGAAGGCATGAAGCTGCAGGAGATCGATATAGTCGGTGTTGAGCCGCTTCAGCGCGGCATCGACCGAAGCGACGAGGCGGTATCGCGACGTGCCGGCATCGAGCGGGCCGTCGCCCATCGGCAGGCCGGTCTTGGTCGAGATCAAGACCTTGTCGCGGCGGCCCTTGAGCGCGGCGCCGAGGATCTCCTCCGACGCGCCGTTCGAATAGACATCGGCGGTGTCGAACAAATTGACGCCGGCCTCGAGGCAGATGTCGATCAGCCGTCGCGCTTCGTCGACGCCGCTGCGGCCCCAGGCCGAGAACAACGGTCCCTGGCCGCCGAAGGTGCCGGTGCCGAAGCTGAGCACGGGGACCTTGAGGCCGGACGCACCGAGATTGCGATATTCCATCGTCATACTCCTTTGATGATCCGGTTCATTCGGCCGGGCACTGCGTGGCGAGGACGACCGGCCGGTCGAGGCGCAGGCTCCACAGCGCGAGCAGCAGCCCGACCGCGGTGATGACGGCAGCCACCAGCGGCAGCGCGCCGAGACCGAAGCCACGATCGATGGTGACGCCGCCGGCCCAGGCGCCGAGCGCGTTGCCGAGATTGAAGGCCGCGATGTTCAGGCTGGAAGCCAGCGTCCGCCCTTCCGCACCGGCGGCTTCGAGCACGCGAAGCTGCAGCGGCGCGACGGTTGCAAACGCCGCGATGCCGAGCACGAACAAGAGTACGACTGCCAACGCCTTGATCGAGATCACCGCCGCCAGCGCGACCAGAACGGCGGCAAGGCCACCGAGCGACACCAGCAACGCACGCGCAACTCCCTTGTCGGCGAGCCGCCCGCCCGCGACATTGCCGATCGCAAGGCCGGCGCCGAACACCAGCAGGATCGGCGACACCGCGGCGTCGGAAAATCCGGTGAGACGCGTCAGGATCGGCTGCACATAGGTGAAGACCGCGAACAGCCCGCCGAAGCCGAACACCGTCATGGCAAGCCCGAGCAGGACCTGCGGACGGCCAAGCACGGCAAGCTCCTCGCGCAGCGGCGCGGGCTTGTCGTTGGCTCCGACATGGCCGGGCACCAGCACGGCCAGCACGATGAACGCGATCACGCCGATCACGGCCACCGCCCAGAACGCCGCGCGCCAGCCCAGCATCAGGCCGAACCAGGCGCCGAAGGGAACGCCGAGCAGGGTCGCGATCGTCAGCCCGATGAACATCGTGGCGATCGCCGACGCGCGCTTGTCTTCCGGCACGAGGCTTGTCGCGACCACCGAGCCGACGCCGAAGAAGGTGCCATGCGCCAGCGACGTGAGAATGCGCGCAGCCATCAGCAGTTCGTAGTTCGGCGCCAGCGCGCAGGCCGCGTTGCCGAGCGTGAAGATCGCCATCAGTGCCAGCAGCACCGCCTTGCGTGGCATCCGCCGCGTTGCCAGCGTCAGGATCGGCGCGCCGACGAACACGCCGAGCGCGTAGCCGGAGATCAGCAGGCCCGCGGCGGAGACCGACACATGCATGTCGGCAGCGACCTGCAGCAACAGTCCCATGATGAGGAATTCGGTGGTGCCGATGCCAAAGGCACCGGCGGTCAAGGCAAGGACTGCAGCAGGCATGTGTCGCTCCGGAGGGAAGGATTCCGCAATGCGACATAGCGGCCCGGACGAGGAAGGATTAGAATGGCCGCAATCCAATCATTTGTGACGTGAATTCAAGATGTCCCGAACAGACACCAACCGCTCCGGGGAGATGGACGTGTTCGTCCGCGTCGTCGATCTCGGCGGCTTCACGGCGGCGGCGAACAGCCTGCGCCTGACGCCGTCGGGCGTCAGCAAGCTGGTCTCCCGGCTCGAGACGCGGCTCGGCACGCGGCTGGTCAACCGCACCACCCGCAAGCTCCAGCTCACCGAGGAGGGCCAGGCCTTCTACCAGCGCGCCCAGCGCATCCTCGCCGACATCGACGAGGCCGAACGCGAGGCCGCCTCATGCGTGCCGCGCGGCCATCTCACCGTGAACAGCAACATCCCGTTCGGCATGCTGCATGTGATGCCGCTGCTGCCGCGCTTCATGGGAGAGCATCCCGACATCACGCTCGACATCGTGCTGACCGACACGCTGGTCGATCTGATGCAGGCGCGCGCCGACGTCGCGATCCGGGTCGGCCCGCTCGGCGCCTCGCGGCTGATCGCGCGCAAGCTCGGCACCAGCCGCATGGTGGTGGTCGCCGCACCGTCCTATCTCGCGCGCTTCGGCACGCCGAAGACCCCGGCCGACCTCGCCGCCCATCGCGGCATCGGCTGGACCTTTCCGCGCAGCATACGCGGCTGGCCGTTCCGCCGCGCTGAAAAGATCGAGGAGGCGCTGCCGCCGCCGGTCGCCCGCGTCAGCGACGGCGAAGCCGCGCGCCAACTCACGCTCGGTGGCATCGGGCTCGGACGGCTGGCGCTGTTTCACATCGGACCCGACATCGAGGCCGGGCGTCTGGTGCCCGTGCTGCAAAATCTCAATCCCGGCGATCGCGAGGACATCCACGCGGTCTATGTCGGCCACGCCGGCCCGCTGCCGGCGCGGGTGCGGGCGTTCATCGATTTTCTTGCAAGCAATGTCCGCATCGGCGATCCGGCGCTGCGCCGTGGCGCGGATGGGAAATGGAAAGTCGTAAGCGACAAGTGAGCATTTGATGACGAACGAAACCTCGGTCTTGCAGACTGTCACCGAATCGATCCGGATCGCTGCGCAGCCAACGCAGGTGTGGGACGCGATCACGGGTCCCAAAGCGGGCGAGACATGGCGCAACGCGCATTTCAACACCGATTGGCAGATCGGCGCGTCGATCGAGATCGAGGCGGAGATCGGCGTGAAGCGCTATCGCGACAAGGGCCACGTCCTCCGTGTCGAACCGCCGTCACGGCTCGAATATTCCTATTGGTCGCAGGTCTCCGGCCTGCCGGATATTCCGCAATCCTATGCAACAATCACGATGACGCTCGCGGCTGACGGCGGTGAGACGTTGCTGACCGTCACCCAGCAGGTGCCGCCGTCGCCGATTCGGCGCGGGGACGGTTGGGAAATCGGCGCCGATTCCGGTGCGAAGCACGTCGCGTTCTACTGGCGCATGACGCTGCCGCGCCTGAAGCAGGCCGTCGAGCAAGGACGCGCCGCGCAATAGCGAGGTCTCGAAAGCGCTCTAGCCCGTCTTATTCATGATTGCCGGGCGGGGCAGCTGGAACATTTCCGGTCGGGGTGAAGGCGCGCGCGAACGCTTCGGCTTTTTCGCCGCTTTTCGACCCGACTTCGTGAACGCGTTGGAG
>NZ_JBWJZD010000047.1:0-41541 GCF_056429065.1 Bradyrhizobium sp. USDA3010 | reverse complement strand
GTTGCCCGCTCCGAACCGGGATCAACCCATCACCGCGCGCCGGCGGCGTCAATCATCCCGACCGCGCTATCCAGAGCATTCCGCGCAAGTCAAGCCCAGGCACCCGTGATCCTCTCGTGACGCTCACGGTCTTCAAGCTCCTGCCGATCCGCCGGGAGGAGCGGTTCCATTGCTGATACGTCCATTTTTGCCGCTTTCTTTGCCGTCGAAATATATAACAATATCAATAGCTATATAAATGTTTTAGCTGCTGGTTTTGCCGGTTTATTTGCCGCTTTGGCGGGTAAAAAATCAGCTTAGGGCTCTTGTGTTTTAGGGCCAATGGCCACGTCCATTGGACCTAGGAGGATTTTATGACCCTCGTCAGAACACCAGAGGCTTTGAAGGCTGCAAGGGCTGCGCTTAGACTAAGTGCAGACGCCTTGGCCAAAATCGTGCGGGTTGAAGATGGTCGCACCGTGCGCAGATGGGAAGCCGGCGAACGCGAAATCCCCGGGCCCGTCACCGTTATCCTGGAAACGGCCGTGGGTTATCTCGACAGCATCAAGCTGATTGATCGGCAGTTGGAAATGTTGCGCTCGGGAAAAAGGCGCAGCGGTCAAACAACGCCTGCCGGCAGAATTGACGAGACCGCCGCCGACATCGAACGTCTCACGGCAACCCGAAAGAGCCTCGAAGAGGCGCTGGAGATACTCACCCTGGGTGCCCGTCAACGACGGGTCGGATCGCGTGCATTGGTACAGCCTGCAACGAGCGACCCCGCTGTTCGACCCAGCACAGAAAGATGAGTGGTCGGTCCCCGGCGAGCTGAGTCCCGAAGCGGCGCTGGCCTATTTTACCAAGCACGAGGGCTTCGAGGAGGGGCTAGAAATCGCCGCCGCCGAGGGCCCTCTTACGGAGTTTGTTCTCGAAAAACGCGAAGTGCTGCGCCGCCAGGTCGGCGCATCGCAGCGCCTGAGTGCCGGCCGAGTGATCGAGACCTATGCCGTGCAGCGACTTCTCAAGCATCGCCCATGAAAGCCTGAGGGATGGCGAGTTTGGCCGCCGGCATTTGGGGTGCCGCTGCGACAAGGCCGGTCAGTCCGGCGCGGACCCGTCGTCCATCCGTAACCAGTTTTCTTCTTGAGCCTTGCGAGTCGCTTTCCCGTGCTTCCCGCTGTCTCCGAAAGCAAAAACGGTGGATTGCCGAGCAGCAGATGCGGGGAACTACCGCTTGCCGCTTGACCCCTAAAACCGGAATGTTCTAATTTTGTTCTCGTGAATCATAGAAAGCTGCTGCGTTCCTCCTGCGCCCGCCGAGGAGGCCGGCAGGCTTTCACTTGGTGATTGAGATTTCGGAATGACAGCATCTGCCCTCGCGCTTTTCGGCATCCGCCTGCCCGGAATCGAATTTCTCAACCAGGGGGTCGAAGCGGCCTATCGCAAGGAGCTCGCGCCCACGACCATCGCAGGCAAGATCACCCCTTGGCGCGATGAATCAGATCCTCAACGCGTTCACGCAAGTGCGAACCTCGTTTCAGTACGTCGTCAACGCGTGGAGCACGATCGTCGAACTGATCTCGATCTATCAGCGACTGCGGAGTTTTGAGGCAAAGCTCCACGGGGAGCCTCTACCGTCGATCGAGACCCAAAAGGAGCCAGCCTCTTGGTCCGCGCAGGTGACAGAAGTTGACCGAGCCGGGCATTCCACTGCGCGCCAAACGATGTTGCGCTTTCGCCATCGTCAATGTGATGTTATAACATTACATGTTATGGCAGGTCCTCACGCGGGCCGTCACTGGCGCAAGGACTCGCCCCATGCCTGAAACTACGACGCAGATTCCCGTCACGGTCCTCACCGGCTATCTCGGCTCGGGAAGACCACGCTTCTCAACCGCATTCTCACCGAGACCCACGGCAAGCGGTTTGCCGTGATCGTCAACGAATTCGGCGAGGTCGGTATCGACAACGATCTCATCGTCGATGCCGACGAGGAAATCTTCGAAATGAACAATGGGTGCATCTGCTGCACCGTTCGCGGCGATCTTATTCGTATCATCGCAGGGCTGATGCGGCGTAGCCGCGCGTTCGACGGCATCGTGGTGGAGACCACGGGGCTCGCAGATCCCGCGCGGTGGCACAAACATTCTTTGTCGACGATGAGGTCCGCCGCAAGACCAAGCTTGATGCCATCATCGCGGTCACCGACGCCAAACATCTTCTCGAACAGATCGATCGGGCCCCGGAAGCCCAAGAGCAACTCGCGTTTGCCGACGTCGTTCTCCTCAACAAGGTTGATCTCGTTAACGAGAGCGGCCTGGCCACGGTCGAACGCCGCATCCGCAAGATCAACCCCTACGCGACGATCCACCGAACAGAGCGTTGCAACCTCGAGCTCGCCAAGGTGCTGGGGCGAGACGCCTTCAATCTCAATCGTATCCTCGAAGTCGAGCCGGGATTCCTCTCCGAGGAGCATGCCCACGAGCACGACGACGAGATTGCCAGCCTGTCACTAGTCGCCGACGAGCCAATGGATCCCGCCAGGTTCGTCTCGTGGATTCAGGACACCACTCAGCGCTACGGCACGGACATCCTGCGCATGAAGGGCATTATCGCAATGGCTGATGATGACCGGCGGTTTGTCGTGCAGGGCGTCCACATGCTGATCGAGGGCGGCAGTCAGCGCGCATGGAAGAAGAACGAAGCGCCCCAAAGCCGGCTTGTCTTCATCGGCCGCGATCTACCAGTGGATATTCTGAGGCAAGGCTTTGCGGCCTGCCGCGCTTGACCAGGAACCGGGGCTTGGGTGGTCGCGAGAAGCTATGCGAGAAGGAACTGTAAACAAAGGGCTTATCGAGCTGCGAGCGCGGCGCGGCGTGCATTCAGAAACTACAGAGAAGGGATCGTGTTGAACTCTTTAATTCTTGCGAGCTTTCGATCGCTGTATCGCCGCTCGTGGCGTGCGTGGCCATACGCTTGTCATAGAGTGTTTGGCCCAAAGGTCCTCCCGCATGACGGATCAGAACGGCTGAATCTCCACGCTCTGGGACCAAACGTCGTCCGCCTTGTTCTCCCTCTCTTCAAGGCATCTGAGAGCCCGTTGGTATTCGAACTCGCACCACGCAAGCTCGAATGGCTCCATCAGTATCTCTATCCACGTCTCGGCAAAGGCCGCCATTCCGACGAAAAATAGAATTCGCGACCTCCTGACTGACTATCAGTTGACGACGCCGGCGAAGACGAATGAGATGTCGCTGTGGCCAGCCGCACATGCAGCTAAGAGGATCGTGATCAGCGACTCAATTGAACCTTGGTAAAATTGGGCACCTCAAGGGGGGCGCGTAACGATACGAAAGTTTATGGCGGGTGTTCACCTGGCTCGCACACTTCATCCAACGGCTACCCGAGCAGCAAAACAATCCGACGGCTTCGTACAGCTCGTTCACGATTCGCTAATCGCCTTCGCCTCCCATATTGAAATTGCGGCGACATACCCACTATCTTGAGGCCTCAAGACGAGGTCATTAGGGGCTGGGCCAGTATGTCAAGCGCAATGGCAGGGATTGCTTCAAGCTCCGCGGCGCCCTGCGCTATGGACGTTGAATGAGCACCAGAGCGGAAAATCGACGTTACTTTGTCGATCGTCGGCTCGGCATTGTCATGACAGGCCGTGCGGCAGTTGAATGATCCACCGTCTGATCCGTTTGATTTCTTATCTCAAGAGCCCAAGCCGTCGTTGTTCACAAACCATAGAACAAAGGCTGCAATGTCGGTGATGCTTCCCGACGATGATGGTTTATCAGGACGGGACCGGACAGATTTTGTCTGTGAATTGCAAGCGCGAACCCAGCTACGCAGTATCAGAGATGCTTATAAAAGAAGGTCGCCGAGCGATATGTTCCGTCAGGGGCGAGCACACACCCGTTATGATACCCACCCGCTGCCATCCCTCGCTGGCGTAAAGACGCTCGGCAGCAGAACCTGTGGTAGTGCTGAGCGTCAACAACGTCTTTCCCTCCTTTCGTGCTAACACGCAGACAGCCGAGATTAGCCGGTGCCCGATGCCGCGACGGCGTGCACTTCTTTCAACCAAGACTTTGACGACTCGAGCGCTATGCAATTGGTTCTCAGACGCGGCAGGTACCATCTGGGTTGCTGACCTGCGCTATCTTCCGCAGCTAGTAACACGCATCCATTGCAAATGACCGCGTCCGCGACGCTACACCAGTACACCAGCACACGTCGTCGAGTTAGCGGTGGCAGAAAGCTGACCGAGTCGCCTGGGCGACGCAGTCAACGAGGATGCCGGCGAGACGCTCCAAACGCTTATCCACTTCGTCGGCGCCGATGCGCCGTACCTGGATATCGTCCGTCATCTGATTTCGGACGGAGCGAGCCGATCGCCCCCGGCTAGGTCGGACGGAGGGTTGATTGCCAACGCCACGGAAATAGCGAGTCTCCATCAGAGCGACATGCTCTTGAATGCCATAAATGGTCACGTGCCGTGTCGCCCAACCCAACCGAATCCGTGCAAATGACTATGGAAGACAGCTCCGCCAAGGCTGCAATGCTCAGCTACCCGCTCGAAGCGCCTGGACCGGAAGGCGCGCTCCGCATCACGAGCCAAATTTAGCGCAGAGCTCCGCAGCACGAAACAAATTCAGCGCGGAGATGAGAGTCTTGTCGTGCGGGAACAGCCTCCGAGCGGACTTAACCCGCGCATCATGGTCCAGTCCAGATATCGTCTGGCCCTCTAAAAGAAGGGCCTCTGAGAATCTACGAAGAGCAGGGCGATACGGGTCAAGGGCGGCCTCGCTGCGCCGATTGGCACGCGTCATCATTTCAATGAAACTCTCGTCGTCCTCTGAGGGGCCCCTGGGCGGAATCGCACGGCGAGCGGCGGGCTCGCAGCAAACGCGAAGATTGCTCAACGGCGCCTTCATCCTTCGGCTATTGGAATTCGTTGAGGTGAGCGATAGGATTGCTGATTGCGCGGATCAAACGCTTGATGCCGCGAAAGCGGAGAACATGCCCGCGATCGGCGAAGTTCGGTGGTACTGCTTTAATGTGCCCCTTTTAATGATTCCGAGCCGCCGCATTATTCGTCGCGTCATCAATTCGGCGCCGGTTCTTCTTCAGACTAATGAGGTCAGGTACCGGTGCTGGCTGGGAGCGCCGTCGCCAAGGACGGCTCAAACGCCTGTTGCCTCGCCGACCCCTCTTGCTGCTCTTACGAGGTGGCATGCTGCACCTGCGACCAAACTGTTACATTGGATGGGTCACAATTGTGCGGGTCCACGTGGCCTCATGTCCAAGATCACCTGAGCAAACATCCTAGCAGAGCAAGCTTTCGAAAAGCTGACGAAGCGCAGCGTAGCTGCTCGCGCTCGGGCGGGGCGAAATTGGCTCTGATCTATTTCGTCATGCCTGCGTCATCGGCCTCCCTCGGGCCTGGTGTCGAGCCGAGCGCGCCGAAGTAACTTCGGATCGTCGACATTCTGAAGGTGAGCCGCGCGACGCCCTACCGGATGGTCAGCATCCGGCAGCATCTTCATCGTATCATCATTCTTGCGGTCTGCGGCGCTGGGCATTGTGTGAGCTATGTGCGCCAATGGGGACGGAGATTCGGCAAGGCGTTCTCCACTCTCGATCCGCCAGCGCGCTCGGATCGCGCTCACAGACGGGATTCAGATGAAGTCTCATCCCGGTCGCGGGGAGCGACATCGGCTACGACGTGAGCGGATCATGAAGCGGCATTGGCGCGCTGCCGAAGTATCCTGCGCGTGATCAAGTTCGACCCAGGCTATGCCAGTCGTGACCTGGCACAGCCGTTAACTCTGGCATCGCTTACAAGTTGAGAATTGCGGGTTTCCTGGATACGGCCGGCGAGCGAACAACACGCCGAAGTGGTTGGATGTAGTCAGCAGACGGCAACTGCACGCATCCAGTCAACCTGAACAATCGCTCGTCCCGTAACGACCAAACGAGACTGCAGGGCAGCATCGATCAGGGCTCGAGGCCGTGCTCCCGGAGAACCTTATGCATCAGCTCGCCTTTGATCTCGTGAGCGATTTCGCTGAGGATCTGGGCTCCGACCACCCGCTGGGCATCGACATCATCCGTCAGGCCATGCTCCGCAAGTCGCTCGTTCAAGCGCGCCGGAAACTCATCTTCGAGCGCATCGGCAATCCGGTCCCGCGCCGCGGCATGATCATCGGGGGCGATCCGCCTCACCGCCGCATCCCAGGGCCCCCAGCGCGTTGCGAGAAACTCCGCAAAACCCGTCGCTTCCTGTTGCCGCACCGACGTCTCAGCCCTGGCAACGTCGTCCGGCGTGACCTCAGCGAGATTCAAGAAGCGCATATCGGGGGCGATGTGGCGCAGTTCAAGCCGATCCCGTAGCTGGGTCTGATAGGCAAGATAGACCTCGATCTCGTCGATATTGGCCTGCGGGTCGGCACGACGCAGCGAGCTGACCGTCTCGCGTGCGATGTCGTCAAGCGCCTCCAAACGAAACATGACTCGGCCGTGTTGGAGCAGTTGGTCGAGCCGATTGTCAAAGAGCCCGTCCTTGACATCGGCGTTCAGGCGTGCGGTCTGCATGCCGTTCCAGGTCAAAGTGATGCGGTCCTCGCAGGATGCAGTCGCTCCATTGGCCAGCTCGAAATACTGCTTGCGCAGCTGCGGCCTCATCGCGGCTTGTAGCAGACTCTCGGCCACCTGGTCGCGGAACGCCTGATGACCATAGTTCACGGTGCCCGCGAGCCTTTCGAGAAAGAGTGCGAAGTCCTGCGCACCCGGCTCTTCGGCGAAGCCCTGCCACGTGTCCACTGCGCCGGGCTCGTCCGCGAGCCAATCCGCGACAACCTCGCGCAGCAGAGGCGGCTGATGTTCCACCGGTTGGAGCGGCATCGACAGCAAGACCTGCGGGCCGGCATAATCCGCGCCACGCGTGACTGACGCCAAATCGGCCAGCACCGGGGGCGGTATCGGATTAGACCGCAGGTCGATGCTGGACGCACTGCCGAGCTGCGTCAGCGCGGTCGCGGGCAGGCCGGTCAGCTGATTATTGCTGGCGCCGAGCATTTCAAGGCTGACCGGGAGCGTCTCGGGCAGATTGGTCAGCTGATTTTCGCTGACGTCCAGGTATCCAACTCTAGCCGGAATCTCGGGCAGGCTTGTCAGCTGGTTGTCGCTTGCGTCCAGGTAGCGCAGTCTGGCTGGAAGATCGGGCAGGCTCGTCAGCTGATTTTCGCTGACGTCCAGGCGGTGGAGCCTGGCTGGAAGGTCGGGCAGACTGGTCAGCTGGTTATTGCTGGCGGAGAACTCCTCGATCGTGGCGGGAAGGGCGGGCAGATCGGTCAGCTGGTTGCCATCGACCATCAAGCTGCGGAGCCTGGATGGCAGCTCTGCCGGCAGGCTGGTCAGCTCGTTGGCCATGAGGTGGAGGTTCCGCAGCCTGCTCGGAAGGGCGGGCAGGCTAGTCAGCCGGTTGTCAGAGGCGTAGAGGTCCCGGAGTCCGCCCGGAAGCTGGGCCGGCAGGCTGCTCAACTGGTTACCGATGACCATGACGGTCCGGAGCCTGGCCGGGAGTGAGGTTGGCAAGCTGGTCAGGGACAATGACGACAAATTCAGCTCGCCTCTGACATCACCCTCGTCCCGCCATGCCCTCGTCCGGTTGACCCCCTCTTGCCGATTCTCGTTTTCGCCCTGCCCCTCTTCCGCTGCCCAGCTCGCCAGGACGCGGTCCTGCGACGAGACGAGGTCGGCGGCGGCCGCTCCTGTGGCCCACCGAGTCAAGGCTGACGCCCACAGGGTCAGGCATGAGGGGGACTGCCCGGCGGCCCCAGACGTTGGCTCGGCGCTTTCGGATTCGGAAGCTATGCCTGCGCGAGGCTGGGCCCGTTCTGTATTCATTGAACTCCATGACATGTTTGGACTCAGCCGATTAGGCAGCTCTATCGGCTGGATCGAGCCGTTCGCATGCTAGCACGCTCAGCTGTCGATAAGCTGACGAGCGTCAGGTTATCCGCCATGAAGCTGTTGACAAGCCACTCTTCGTTCGCGCGGTGGGGATCCTGCGCTGTCGCGCAGCTGCGCAAATATTTCAATTCGAAAATTTGCAGCTTCGGACTCGAGAATGCTGCTCAGGCGGGAGCATAACTCCGTCCGACGAAATACTCAGAAGGCAGGTCATCTTCAAACCGTTTTGCTGGTTGGAAGCTGACTGCTCCTTTTGATGTCCGTCTATGACGCTTTCTGAGACGCTCTCTGTTCGACCACTTGCGAGCGAGTGGTCAGCCGCGTCGGCGTTGTCGGCCGTGTCCATCGCCTTACTCCTTGCTTGCGCGGTCTTCCATTCGGCCCGGAGTTGCTGTCCATATGCATTCACTATGCTTCCATCTGCGAACGGTATTTCCACTCGATCGTGGCACGGACTAGAACTGCTCAAACAGTTAATCTTGGGTTCCTGCGTGCTGGAAAGCGGAGCTTCACTCGTTCAGCAATAGAACATGGCTCCGAACGCAACCGGGTCTCTCCGGAGTCCACACAAGCCGACATGTCGGTTTTCTTTTCGTTCTTCCAGGACCCTCGGCATGTGAACCGAAGCTTCTATTCGCAACCGCTAACGCCGGATTGGAGGACCGAGGTAACTTCCCCGCCGCCGCCTGGATCCCGCGAGGACTTGGTCTCGGAGATCATCGGTCCGTACTATGCGCACTTGCCGACGTTTCTGAGCGCCAGCGCCGGAGCAGAGGCACTCGAAACGGCGATCGCCGCCGTATGGTCGCAACAATGGCCACGCTTGCGGATGGAGTTTTCGTTCCTAACCGCCCAGCTTGGAGTTCGTCCTCGGCGCAGTGCAAGGTACGACGTTCAAGTAGCGTTTCCTGAAACTGGTGAGGGGGGCGCTAGGCCCGAATGGGTCGACGCTGCTACCGACGACGCGAGTGCTGGCGAGGTTACTCCTCTTCGTCGATTCCTGTGGCGCTATGGGCGCGACATGAAGAATCCGCGGGATCGTTTTCAACTGCTCGTCGAGACCTTCCTAGTTTTGGGGAGGGGGCAGGCACTTCCAATGGCGGCTGCGGTCAAGGTCTTCGATGAAGTGCCCGAAGAGACCGATGGAGCGATATTGAAGAATGACATCTTAGGCTTCGACACGAACTCGCTGTCGATCTGTCCGCCGGTATCGTTCCTCGACATGCTTCGTCTGCTCGACATGAAGGGTTCGGATTCCGCAGTCGACGTCTCCGAAATCGAGCAGCGCTTCGGACGGCTTTCGGCCGCCGAAGTGGCGGAGGTCGTCAACTTCGCGGCGGCAAATGGCAATCGCCTCGATCGATTGCGCGATCCGATCGTCGGGTGGACCGTCGCTCCCGCCGACGGTGAGATCGTCAATTCTGTCGCCACGACTCCCTTTCGGATGAGAATACTCATCGCGCGTCCCGATCTAATAACCGCGCGCGCCGTTGCCGATCTTCCGGGGCCAGACCTCTCTCGCTTGTTCGCCGTCAGCCGAACCTCCGAAGCAATGGCGACGATTATCGACGTCGCCGTGCGCCGCGACCTCGGCGAGGGGGCCGTCGAGATCTTGAAGCGGGCACCGGAATTCGCCATACGATCCGTGATCGACGCTGTTCGCACCAGTCGTGGCGTCGACCAGCCGCCAATTCCCGGAACGCACTTTTGGATCTCGACCTGCTCCAACACGCGGCAGGCCTTGCCGACGTGCTGACGATCGCACGATTGATCAATCTCAAGCACAGCATCGTAACGCTTGGAAGATCATCGGAAAATTGGTCGACGCGATGGAATTCGCTGCAGCGGGACGTCCCGGAACAGGGTGTCCTCGACATCGAATCCGACCTCCTCGTTCACGCGCTCGAGGAGGCTAGTCAGGCGAGTTGGAATCTAATTGGGGCGATACTTCCCGAACTGCGCGCGACGATCAACGCCGGGCCGCTCGGCGGCAACGCGCGACAGACCCTCGACAGATCGCTGCCGAGCATCGGCTATGACAAGTGGGATCTCAATAGACGGATATTGCTCGCTCTCCACGCGCTTCAAAAGCGGACCATCGTCGACAGGCCGATGTTGTCGAGCGCCGGCCTAATCGATATCGAAGCAGATTTCGTCTTCACAGGACCGAGGGAAGAACCGAAGCGTCAAAAGCTTCTTCTGGTGGCTCGACTGACGGGAGCGGCGATTTGCCGGTGCGGTTCCGGCGCCTTGGGTACAGTTTAGTTCTAGGGACAGCCTCCGGATCGAACGCTGAAGTCTGTCGAACTCGCAAGTTTGGCGGTCCGCCTTCAGTCCTAGCCAGGCGTCCCCTTCCGCCGCTTGAGATATTCTCGCGCGGTGTCCTCCATCATTTTGTGGTGGCGGGCGCCTTGATGTCGGGGGTGATCTCGTTTTCCAGCTTCATGGCGGAGATCAGGTTTTCGCGCGATCTTGGGACGAAGTTGCTTCAGCGGAACCGGACCATGGGCGACGAGGGGGAATGATCGCGATCGGCGTGATCGCGATCCCCGCAGTGCGCCAACATGATTGGCAGGAATGATCAGCGTCGGCCGTGCCAGTGTCGGGATAGGGGGCGCTGGCCTGCTTTAACCCCTAGTGGCCTAATTTGAATTTTGGAGTGGCCTGTTTTGGTTTAAGCGAATGGAAAGCATGGCTTAGCTGACGTTCTCGGTAGGACTACCGAGCGGCGATCACGGCATGTTCTCACCATCTCCGGGCCTTATGCCGCTATAAAATTCAATATGCAGTTTGTGCCAGTTTCCGCCCGGGGTTCTCCGTGGGTGAACGGAGCTCCTATCTCAATTGGGCGCATGAGATTGACGGCTGCCGCGAGCTTTCCGCAAAATGGGGGTTCCGTCAGGGCAGTCGGGGATCGTCAATGAAGGACATGAAGGCGCACTTGGAGAAGCTTCGGGTTGAGGCTGAGGAGTGCGAACTAATCAGCAAGCTCGCGACCAACGCGACCAAGAAAGAGCTGTTCGCCAAACTGGCGACTCACCACCGCGCGCTGGCCGACGAGGTTGAACGGGCGATCAGCTCTAGTCCCATTGGCTAATGCGCTCCTAGGAACCTTGCATTTCCCTGACAATTAGACTCCCCGTTCCGGGCGGGGAACCGAACGAGGGAAAGGGAGCAATGGGTTCGAAACGTCGCCGTGTGAAGCAGACAAATTCACTTGAAGAAAGACTTTTAGAGCGCGCTCGACAGCTGCACCAACAGGCCGCAGCGCTCTCCCCAGGTATCGAGAAAGGAGCGCTGCTGAAGCTTGCCCGACAAGCTGAAGCTGGCGCGAGCATGACCGAATGGCTCCGCGCTCCCGAGGTCCTATCGTCGACCTAGAAGGGATTTCGAGTGAAGGGATTATTGATCGCCGCTGGCATTATTTTTGTTCTGTACGTCATCGACCAGCACTTCAATCACGGCCAATACACCGATGCCGTCCAGCGCATGGCGGCTCAGATGAGGCATTCCTTTGGATTGTAGGCCGCCTCAGTTGGCGGCCTCTTTGTTTGGTGGCACTGGACAGGGCGGCGGATTCCTGTGTCCAACTCCCAATCCATTGTTGGCGCAAATCGCTCTAATCCGTCGTTCATACGTAGCCAATCACCGTAGTTTCCCGGAATCCAACACTGTTGTTGAAAACTCTAATGTCCCCCTTGCCGGGGCTAGATTTCAGCACGGACCGATATTCAAACCGGCAAGGGGCCGCTCGCGTGAGGCGGCCCCTTTCGATTCCGGTGGCCTGTTTTGTTCCCGCGAGTGGCCTATTTCGGCCAGTACCGGATAGGGCATGCTGCCGGTGCTGCCGAGCAGCAGCATCAGCACGCCGATCGGGACACGAGGGCACCGCAGCGGGCGAGCGGGCCTCGTCGACATGTCGACGAAGCCCGCTATCACGGCTTCGGTTGACGCACGCAAGAAGACCATTGTCTGCCAGGTCGCCGTTGAGCTTCAGCCGACGGCATTCGCGTGAGGCGGCAGCGAACCAGTTGGTCCGGAGCGTTCGCCGATCATCGGTAGCAGCAGCACTGAGAAGACCGCTGTGATCATGATCAGCATCGTGCCGCCGAAGTAGAGCAGCACCGGCACTGGGTAATACCGATGGTGCATCACGGCCCTGGTTCCGTCTCCCGGCTTCCGGCTGCGGCTCATCGGACGGCGGGACTGCGGGCGGGCTCGACCATCCGCCTTAACAGTTTTCATTTGTTGCTGCTTTTAGGGTATTATATACCCCAATTTATGCACTGAAGTGATTTCGAATTGCATAATGCAGAATTTGGGGTACTGAATACCCCAAGGGGCACACCGAGATGATAGGGCAAAAAGGTAAAGTTGAGAGGTTCCTATCCTCGCACCCGGTCTTCACTCGGACCGAGTTCCGCGAAACCGTGTCTCCGGGCCAGCCGCTTTCGTCCTCGGACTCGCTGCTCAGATACCATGCCGCCTCTGGACGGATACGCCATGTCGCGCCGGGTGTGTACGCCTTCGTGCCGCCGCACCTTGACCCGGCGAACTTCCATCCCGACCGGATACTGGTCGCATCGCGCATACGCGCCGATGGCGTCGTCGCCTACCGCACCGCTCTCGAACTGCACGGACTCGCCTATTCGGAAACCTCTCAGACCCAACTCCTCAGCGGAGGTCGCCCGGGCGAGGTGAAGACGCTCGTCGGTCCCGTCCGGTTCGTCGCGCAACCCGCCTCGCTGCGCCGTCGCTCCGAGGAAATGTCCGGCACGGTCACGATGGACCGCCGTGGCCTCGACGTTCTCGCGACCGGCGTCGAGCGGACGCTCGTCGACTGCATCGAGCGACCGGACCTGACCGGTGGCGTCGAGGAACTCGCAAACGCGCTCCACAGCGTCAAAGCGTTCGACGTCGGCAAATTCGCTGAGTTCGCGCTCGGTCGCGACAACCAGACGCTCGTCGGCGTGTGCGGCGCCTGGCTCGAGAGCCGGAAAGACAATCTCTTCGTCGACAAGCAGGTACTAGGCGAACTGAAGCGCGCAGCCCCGCCGGTGCCGCGACCCGCTCTGGGAAGCGATGGCAAAGGCCAAGCGAAGGAAGGCTGGAACGTCGTCCTGCCTTCGGATTTCCTGAATCCGTCCTTTGAAGGGATGTCGCCGGAGATGATGCCATGATCTCGGTCGAACGCCTCGAAAAGATCGCGACCGACGTCAAATTCCAACCGGCCTCGGTCGAGCGCGTCATCCGGTTGATCGACGTGCTCGACCAGATCGCGAACGACCGCGAGCTAGGCAAGCTGCTCGCACTCAAGGGGGCACCGCGCTCAACCTGTTCTATCTCGCACTCGACCGGCTTTCCGTCGACATCGATCTGAACTACATCGGCGCCGCGGATAGGGAAGCCATGTTGCGGGATTCCAAGATCATCAACGCGCGACTTCCTGCGCTCCTGCAGAGCAAGGGGTACGAAATCGCCCGCGATCCTTCTGGCGAACACGCCGGCGGCAAGTGGCGCTTCAGGTACGTCTCGGCCTATCGGCGTCCAGGTACGCTGGAAGCGGACGTGAACTATCTCTTCCGGACACCGTTCTTTGGCTGGGAGAGGATGGAATCCGCGAAGCTCGGCGACTACTTCGCCAAGAACGTCGGCGTTGTCGATCTCCACGAAATCGCCGCCGGCAAGATCGTCGCCCTGGTGGCCCGGCGGGCATCGCGCGACCTGTACGACGCATGGAGGCTGCTGCAGAACGAAGAGAGTGAAGGTCGGAGCGCTTGCAATCGGCGCCGCCTCCAGGGATCTGGATTGGCGAACGGTGTCGCTGAAGGACTACAAATACGATCTCAACGACCTGAACAACAAGCTGCTGTCCGTGGTCAAGAACGGCATGTTCGACGCGGACGGCGGCCCGAAGAAATGGTGCGACCGGATCCTGGCGGAATGTCAGGAAAAACTGGCGTCGCTCTTCAAATATGATGACGGAGAGTTGGCGTTCCTCGACGCGCTTTACGACCGCGGAAGCATCGAAGTCGATACGCTTCCCACGGACGACGACGTGAAGAAGCGCATCGAAGCCTTTCCCGCACTGCGGTGGAAGTCGCAACATGTCGCCCAGCACCCGGGGCGGACGCCCAGGCGCGTCTAGACGCGAACGTCAACATAGCACAGTCTGCATCATGTGGTTGAGCACCGTCAACTCGGTCCCGAGGGCCCAGCTGCGTCGTCATTTCGAACCGAGTTTTCTCACATGCCCTCCAAGCCCATTCAACTGACCAACGACGCGTTCCTGATGTTGCGAAGGGCAATTTCAAACGTGGATGCAGGGATCGGTATTCAGTTGGGCGCGGCCGACATCGTGCCCGCCGCCGAACTGTCGAGGCGGAATACGCCGCCGCCCGCAACAAGGATGATCAGATCGAGCTTCGCGCGACGCCGGCCTCAGTCAAATACATGAAGATGATCGATGACCTGTTGGAAGTCGCGCGTTAGCACCGAGCTTTCTTGATTCTTGGATTATCATCAATCGGCCGACGGTTTGTTTGCCTATTCATCGTTGGTTGCTCGCCGGAGATCGGTTTATGAGCAGCTTCTTTCGGAAGCCCTTTTTGCTCTCGTTGCGCTTTCAATGCTCAATGCGTTATGAGGGAGTTTATGCCCGGCGCTGCAACCATGCACCGGCGTCAGAACATGGCCGAATTCATCTGACGAAACCCAGCGGGTATGCGATGCGATTTCAAGCGTCGGGCTCGATTCACCCGTTGAGCTATGGCGAGGGCATTGAGACGTTGCGCTGGGCGAACTCCCTGGGAACGCGGCCCCAGTCCACATGCTGCCCATGATATTCGTCAATATACGTGCGCCAGCGAGCCGCCTCTCGGAAGGGGAGGCCGTGCAGTCTTATGAAGGCGCCATGCATATTTGCTCTGACCGACTTGTCAGGCTCTGCGAAGAAACACCTCCTGCTCCAGGCCTGGCGGTCCAATGCTGGCTATGTAGTCCAATCCGCGGATGGTCAATGTTGTGTCCGGCCGAATTTCGTTCGGGAGCACACCATGCAGCCGCATTCCTTCCTTGAAGTCTTCGCTCGCCCACTGCTCACCATGCTCCCATCCTTGCGGAAGATACAACTCGAGTGCTGGCACCATAGGTTGCGATTGCACCGGCTGGAACGCCGCGTCGGCCGTTGAATTCTCAAGATCCCATGATGGCATCGAACTTGGCTGATTGACGCTGTCCGCCGGCGAATGGCCAGCGAACGCGAACATCTGCAGAAGCTCGGCAGTATCCAGGCTTTGGGTCGGCAGCCGCCCGGCTTGCTCGGCCTCGAGCCAAATGCTGTCGGGATCGACGTTCTGGTGCAGCGAGGGAACGGTCGCGCCGGGCTGATTGACGCTGTCCGTCGGCGAATGGCCGCCTGAAGCGATCATCTCCAGGAGCTTCGCCGTATCCAGACTCTCAGTGGGCAACAAGCCAGCCTGCTCCGCGCCCGACCAGATGTCCCCAGGATCGACAGCGTCCGACAGCCGGGGACCAACCGGATCCGGCTGAGTGACTTCGTCTTCTGGCGAATGGCCGGGAGAAGCGAGCATCCCCATAAGCTCTGCGGTATCGAGACTTTCGGTTGGCTGCTGATCAACCGGAGCCATATCGTCCTGACGCTCCGCCAAATTGTCGATCGTCTGCGAGAATGTCGGTTCGTCATCCAGGAGCCGCCGAAGCTCCTCCGGGCCGACACTTAAGATCGGCGAGCAGGCCAGAACATCATCTGCCAGCGCAGCTCCGTCCGCACCGGAAGTGCGCTCGGCATTGCGGTATTCACGGATCATGCCGAGCCCTCGGATGAGGCTCTTATTGCTGGGAAACAGCTTATTTGCAAGCTCGAGGAGTGCGATGTGGCCTAGCTGATCAATCTCGAGGCTGCGGGCGGCGATGGCCCCTGCAAACTTGAGGAGAATCTTGACGGAAGCTTCGACGGCTTTCCTGGGGCGTTTACTGACGGCAGCCGCGTCCTCGATGAGACTCTTGTCTTTCGCGGAGGGAGGATAATCGAGTGGGGTCCGCCTTTCCAGGATAGCTGGGTCACGATACTCGAGAAGCACCTCAAGCGCGGAGCTTATCTGCTTGTCGCCCTCGTGTGCTGCCTTGGCATGCGCAAGAAGCGCATGATGATCCAGCGCTGCAATTGTCAGTCCGCGGGCTTTTAGAGATTTCGCCAGCCTGTGAAAAGCCCTGTGATATGTCTCGATTCTGTTGGGTATCCACGTCCGACGCGCGGCAGCTGCCCGGACGGCGCTGTCGATCAGGCTTTCATCCTCTTCGGAGAGAAAGTCTTGCCGCACTTGATCAGGCTCACGATACTTTCGCAGCGCGCTCAATGCCGAAAGCAAATGCGCGGGCTCACCAAGAGACACTCTCGCGTGCGAGACCAAGGCTTCGTGATCGAGCCCGCCAATTGTCTTGCCCTGAGTGCCGAGATCATTTCCCAGGATACGAAGCGATCGGCCGTATTCGTAGATGGTACTTTTCTGCAGACCACCGCCGACAAAGCGGGTGAAGTTGTCGATGAGAGTACGGTCGGTCTCGGACAGGTGCGGATAGATATCCGCCGAAGGCACGGCGGCGTTGACGGGAGAAGGCTCTTTTACGGAGGGAACAACATAGCGCCGGCGCGGGCCGTCAGGTGCATTAGGATTGCGATACCTATGAAGCGCTGTTAACGCTGGACCCATTGCTTTGTCACGCGCCATGAACTTGGCAGCGCGCGCTACCAGAGCGTCGTGGTCCAGTGCAGCAATCGTTTCGCCACGAGACCTCAGATCTTTTTGCAGTTTGAAAAGTGCGTCAGTATATCCCCGCGCAGTGCGTTGGCTTAGATTCCGGCGCGTCCGCTCTGCCTGGACCGCGCACTCGATGACGCTTTGGATATTCGCAGGCGGCTCGGGAGGCGGGGTCTGGCGTACAGCCTCGGTCGCCTCGTGAGGCTCGCCGGCGTTTGCCAATTGCCGCTCGAAGGCCTCCTGCGACGCCTCGCCCGCCTCACGATGTTCCGCGGCGGCCCGTTGCACCTGCATCAAAGCTGCCGGACTGGATGGGAAAGGATTGTCCACGCTCACCTCACTCCGCGGATGGTGGCAGAACAGCTACGCCGGCAAGCTTGCGAGAAGCTGACGGAGCCTTTCGCCCGGCCACAAAAAGTGGCGTACCGATCCTTGTATTTGGTTTTCGTGGACGGGGTGCTGCAATCACCAGCGCTAGCACATTAGATCGCGCGATGTGCGGCCCGGGTGTCCTCAATTGCCGCGGAGGCAGCGGCGCATCGCATGCGCCGCGGATGGATTTTCGTCGACCGCAAGCGCCTGCTGAGAAACCCACTATCTGCTTTGCTGCACGCGAACCGTTGTAGAGTTATCGCAACTAAACTTAGGTTGGCATGGTAAAAGTGTCGTGGGAAGTTATCTTGCTCGAAGATCCGCAGAGCGACGACGCTTGAAACGATGAGCGCCTCAGTGAAGAAAAAGCGAAATCATGTGAGGCAAACAATATCGCTGCAGGACCGCCTGGCTGCGTTTGCAAGGGATCTTGTGGAAATGGCGGCGAGCATGCCAGAAGGCGCGGAGCGGGATAGTCTGCTGAGGCGAGCCCGCACCGCGGAAATTGCAGCTGACATTGGCGATTGGGTCCGGAGCCTCTCCTCCATCGAGGTCCTCGAGGGCCCCGTATCCAGCTCGGGCTCCTCTACGTTCAGGAGCAAGGTTTGCCGGGCTCTGATCCCTGAAGCCAACTTGACCACAGGGCAGGGTAAGAGTGAGCTGCCCGTATCCGAAGAGAATGAGGAGCCGCCCCATGGCGCTCCCCAGATTGCAGAGCCTGTTCTTCACGCGCATTTTCTGGTCGCGCTGGAGCTTCGGCTCATGGTTGGCCCACCGCTCGAGCTGAAGCCTGGCTCATGGCTGCTACGGGAGGTCTGTTCGCTAAAAGACGCAAACGTATCACGAGGAGGGCTGCGTGAACGGCTTTGCCGATGGACAAGCCGATCCAGATACCAATGGCACCGAGGCCAGTTTTCAAGCCGAGCACGTAGCTGACGGAAAGACCGATCAGCCAGTAAGCGATGCCTGCGAAAAACAGTGGCACGCGCGTGTCCCCTAAGCCGCGCAGGCCGCCAGCGGCAATGCTCTGAAGTGCATCAGTAATGAAGAAGCTCGCTCCGACGAGGATGAGAGCTGCAGTCAGCTTGATCGTGGCGTCCGCATTGCTGGCCGACTGGTCGACGAACAGCTCGGCGACTTCAAAGCGCGTGCCGACCACCGCAATCGTAGCGATCGCCGCGATCAGGACTCCAAGCAGCATGGCGGCAAAACCAGCCTGCCTGATACCTGATACATCGTTGCGGCCGAGTGCGTGTCCGATGCGCACGCTCACCGCCATTCCGATGCAAAACGGGATCATGAACAGGGCGGCTGCAACTTGGAATGCGATCTGATGGGCGGCAACCGCTGTAGTGCTGATCGCACCCATCAGGAGCGCCGTCGCAGAGAAAAGACCCGATTCCATGAAAATCGCGACCGAAATCGGCGTGCCGACCACGAGGAACTCCCGCATCAATGGCCAATCGAACCGCCAAAGATATCGGAGCACCTGGTAGTCGCGAAAAGGACGACAGCATGTAACGAACCAAATACCGGCCAGAAAAGTCCCACTGTTCACCAGGCTCGTCGCAAGGCCGGCTCCGAACAAGTCAAGCTGCGGCAGGCCGAATTTGCCGGTGATCAACAGATAGGCCAGCAGTGCGTTGGTCGGAATGGCCGCGAGCGTGATCCACAAGGCCGGCGCCGGGCGATCGACCGCTGCCATGAAACTGCGGATCGCCAAAAACCACAGCGCCGGCAAGATACCCCAGGTGAGCCCAAGCAGATATTGCTGAGCTAAGCGCGCGATAGCTGGTTCGTGGCCAAGCGCAAGCACGATTTGTTCGCCTCGCACCGGCAAAATCATGATCGGCGCCCATAGAACGAGTGCAATCCATAGCCCCATGCGCAGCGAGCTCCGTACTAGGGCTGGGTTTGCCGCGCCACGTGCTTGCGCCGCGAGCGGCCCTACTGCCGAGATCACGCCGGCTGCGAAGGTCAGGCCAACCGATAAGATCATACCGGCGAGCGCGGCAGCCGCGAGGGCCTCGGTGCCGATGTGGCCGATCCAGGCCAGATCCGTCGCCATCATCGCGATCTGTGCAAGCTGCGTGAGTGCGATCGGGGTCGCGAGTGTCGCTGTTGCGGCGAGTTCGCCACTGAGGTGGTGGCAAGCCCCCCATTTGGCCAATCGGTGAGGCCAGGATGATCGGTGCGTGGCGTCCCCAGTCTTTCTCATCGAATGCCGCCGCTCCGGATTGCGCGCTTCAGCCAATTGACCCGCTGATGCGAAATTCGCGCGATCACGGTCGCGTCATCGGCACTCTCATTGCTGATAGCATATTCTCAATCGATGACGCCCCGCTCAAAAATGGTGAGAGCGTTTGGCCGGCAAGGAGAGCAGTCGTTGTTATGAGCGTTGTGCTTGCGACGTCGACTGTCTCGCTTCAGACGCCGTTTGTCTCAACCGCAACGACAGAACGTTTGCAGCGAGTGAATGCCGCGAGAGGCGCATCATTCCCCAATAGAAAACTTTCAAGCGGATTTGGCATGTGGGTTGCTTGAAAGATGCGAGAAGATTATGCGGCCATGATGTTTCTCTCGCAACACATTCGGGTTTTCAGATGAAGCTCTCCGGATCGGTTAATGTCAGAAGTCTCCGCAGGTGCGCTCCACAGCGCGCGCTCCTGCATGGCGACATTTGTTACCTTCAGGTCGCGTTTCGAACGGTCACCATCCAATCCCTCCAATCCCTCCAATCCCTCCAATCCCTCCAATGAGCCCGAGCTCTTCTATCGGTCATCTCGGGCGAGCAGCCGTACACTTGAAGCTGAGCGACAACGACGCATCGGGGCTTGCGCTGGCAGATGATTGAGCTGATGCAGGATGATTGGGATCCTGAGCAATTATTCAGGCAACGGGACGAGCTCAGGGTCAAGTTGCTTCGTGCCCAATCGGTCATAGCCGAATGTAAGGCAGAATTGGCGGAGCTTGAGCGAAGGCTTGACTGTCTATCAGTGTCGGCGCCAACCGATGAACGCCAGCAGAAATCTGCGGCAGACACTGCGGCGCGTAAGGCGCGGCCGCGCAAATCTTAGAGCGTCAATGATCCTGTCGACCCGCTGGCTGCCACGTTCACGAATCAATCCTGGGACCGTTAAATGCAACGGACTTTCGTGAACCCGGAGGCTCAAAGCCTTCAATATCTATTGTGTTGCGAACCGACTGCCGAATGGATGTCAAGATGCGGCTCTTCTATCGGCTTCGTTTTTTGTTGTTCGCGGTGCTTTGGCCGGCGGACGCGCTTTTGATTGGTCACGCTGACAGAGGACGTATCGTCCGTGGTTCCGACGGGACACCATGTTTCCGGATAGGGCGCTCACGCGGAGGTGTTCAATCTCTTTGTTAGAGAGCTAAGCCAGAGTGCTTAATCGGCCGTGATCGCTCGCCAAGATCAAGGCAGGTCACGCCCCCGTGATCGGGGAAGCTGACCAGCCTCATTTGGCTCCGCCTGGATGTTGATGAGAGTTGCTTGACTATGTTCCTCAGGGGCCTCGAGCAGGGGCTGATAATGGCAATCACCTGAGCTCGCGGATGCTAAAAAGAGGGTTCGAGGAACGTCGAAAGCCATATGCGAACAGCGATTTCGTCAGCTTCTCGAAAGCTTGTACGAATACGAACTAACGTGGATAGGCTTCGAGGTGAGGTTTGTGCGTGGACTCGCATGATTTCGACGCGTTGACCCGATGCCGTCTGTACCGGATCAATTCGCAGTCCCGATCGATCCAGATGTCTTCAATTTCCCTTCCCTGCCGCGTTCTCCGGACGAACTTGGTCGACTGCTCGATGATGCGCCCGCAACCAGCAGAGCGGACCAGTTCACCGGCCGGTCGCCGAACCTTGTCGCCGGTTCCGACAGTATCGACTTCGAATACATGCCGTTCTCACCAGGCGAGCTCCGCGGGCTGCTGGATGATGACCCCGCGTCGATTGGTATAAATCGGTCAGTCGGCAATTTGCCGGTCCCGGCGGATCCAGATGGGTTCATATTCAACGAAGAGCAGATGCCACCAGGAGAGCTTCGGCGATTGCTTGACGATGAGCCGGCATCCCCAGCCATGCATCAACCGCCTCGCCGCTTGCCAAGCGACTATTAGACCAAACGAGGGATCGCCGCAGAGCCCTGAGTTTGCTCTGGCGGCCGATTTAATTTGCGGCGACCCACGGCACGTCTAGCCGTTATCGAGCGTATCACCTTGGCTTTCAGCCGGCTTTGATTCGATCGCCATGGCTCAACCGGATTGCTTTTCGCCCACAGTACTCCTGGAGCTTTAGATGAAGATGCATTTTGTAGCGCAGAGTATGTTCCCTGTCGGCACGTGATCAGCTCTCAGTTCATGACTGAAGACGTCGATGGCGGATTGCAGGCTGATTTTGTAAGTCTTCCTACCTAAGCCGCAGGTGTGACCCGCGCAAGCCTCTCTCAGCTATGAGCTGATCGGCGAAATCGCGTGCCCCCTTGCAGGGCCGTTCATCGCCCCTTGCAGCAATGCTGCTGCGAGCGCGTAAAACTCTATGCAGCCTCTGCGTCTTATAAATGTCATCTTGCGCGGCGAGTGAGGCGAGCCGCGGCGGATCGGTTCGCGTGCGCAAGACAGTTAGGCCGCATCGATCCACGCGGCAAAGAGACGAGGTCGATGACACAGCCTTTTCGAGCATGCAGTCTGTTATCCATCATTGCCTGCATCATTCTCTGCCCGGCCGCCAACGCGCAAGATCGTCGCATCGTTACCGAACCTATTGCACCACAGACGGTGTGCGACCGGCCCGTGCCGTCCGGCAAGCAAGATACGGTCACCTTGCAAGATGCCATCGACCAATGTCCGTCGGGGGCCGCCGTATATTTAGGGCGGGGCGAGTTCCGGTCGGGTCCGCTCGAAATGAAATCGGGCGTGACGTTATGGATCGGACGAGGCGCCAAGCTCATCGCCGTCCCCCAACCAGCCGCTTACGATAAGGGCCGCGGACAGTGTGGTCGCATCTCAGGCAAGGGCGATGGTTGCCGGCCGTTCATCAGCTTTTCCAAAACCCGTGGCGGCGGTATCTACGGGGACGGCATCATCGATGGTCAGGGCGGTGCAACCATGGTCGGGAGCGCCGAAACCTGGTGGCAACTGGCCCGCCGCGCCCAAGTCGAGGGCGGCAACCAAAACGCCCCGCGCTTGATCCAGATCGATCATGCGCAAGACATCACGTTCACGGGTGTCACCTTGCGCAATGCACCCAATTTTCATATCGCGATGAACCGGGTCGAAGGTGCCACTTTTTGGGGCCTCACGATCGATGCCCCAGCGGACGCCCGCAATACCGACGGTATCGACCCTGGCGCGAGCCAGGATGTGACCATAACCCGCAGCTTCATCCGAACGGGAGACGACAACGTCGCTATCAAGGCCGGCGATAATGGCTCAAGCAGCCATATCTCCATCATTGATAATTATTTCGGCTGGGGGCACGGCATGTCGATCGGCAGCGAGGTGAATTCCGGGGCCAGCGACATACTGGTGCGTAATCTGACGCTGGATGGAACGACGTCTGGTCTGCGCATCAAGAGCGATGTCAGTCGAGGTGGCCTGGTCGAGCGCGTGACTTATGAAAACGTGTGCCTGAGGGGCAACCGCTGGCCGCTGGCGTTCGATGCGAAATACGATCCGCGCGCGCAGGGCTCGAGGATTCCGGTCTATCGGCAGATTGTTCTGCGCCATGTGCGTGGCGACGATGGCGCACTGGTGATGCGCGGCGTAGACGAGCGGCATGTCCTTGACGTGAAACTCGAGGATGTCCGATTTGCCAGTTCCGCGATCTGGCAGCTCGAACATGCAAAGGTGACCGCCGATCACTCTGACGTGTCGCCGCCGCTGCCGGGGCAAGCTGCAGAGACGTTGTCGCGCGGATCGGACACTTGTTCTAGGGCATTCCGAGACGCTAACCGCTAACCGCTAGGCGCTGCGACTCCGGCGCCGGCAGGGGAGAGCCCGCATCGATAGGCTTGAACTGAGGAGATTGCGGAAGGTGAGCCTGATGGCCCGCGCCCGTTGCGCGATTGGTTTGCAAGGGCTGACATCGCGAGAGTTACGCACAGGTTCTGGTTCGGCGATGAAAGTATCGACCATCCGCGAGGCTATAGCGCGGCGGCGGGTTACATCGACTGCATCGGACGCGCCGCAAACGCCACCAAGGGGAAGATCAAATGCGAATGTTCGTGACGTCCGCCGCGCTTCTGGCTGGATGTTTCTGCATCCCGGCAGCATACGCCGAGACAATATCGGTGTCGCATGCCGCAAACGCGGACTATCGCTCCGTGCAGGAAGCCATCGACGCGTTGCCGGCGCAAGGCGGGGAAATTCGGATCGCGCCGGGGACCTATCGCGAGAAGGTCAAAACCTCCAAATCCGGTATTCATATCGTAGGGACTGGCAGCAAACCGGAGGATACGGTCATTGTGTATGGCGACGGCGCAATCAATGCGGGAGGAACCGCGCGTTCGGCTACACTGGATGCCGCTGGCGATGACGTCCGGATCGAAAATCTGACCATCCAGAACGACTACGCGCTCAATCCAACCAATCCCCTATCGCAAGGAGTTGCGCTGTCCGTTACGGGAGACAGGGACGTCATTACGCGCGTCCGCCTGCTCGGTGCCCAGGACACGCTGTTTGCCGGCAAGCGGCCGAACGGCCAAATGTCACGACAATACTTCTCGGAGTGCTACATCGAGGGGCATGTCGATTTCATATTCGGCAACGCCAAGGCCTACTTCCGGAACTGTGAGTTGCATGGCATCGCCAATCAGGCCGTCGTGTATACTGCCCAGAGCAAAGAGGCGCCGGAGGAGGACAGTGCTTACGTCTTCGATCATTGCAGGCTGACTGCCGAGCCCGCTGCGCGCTACGTTGCGCTTGGCCGGCCTTGGCGTCCGTATGCCACTGTGGTCTTCCTGTCGACGAAGATAGATGTACCCATCATCGCGGAAGGCTGGCGTGAATGGGATCCGGGCAAGACCGGCGCGTTGAGGACGAGCTATTATGCTGAATACAAATCCTCAGGAATCGGGGCCAATCCCTCTGGCCGCGAGCCTCACTCCCATCAACTGACGGATCGCGAAGCTGTGAGATGGTCATTGAAGGTGTTCTTCGGGGGTGCCACAGATTGGCTGCCGAGCGAGCCGTCGGAATGAAACAGGAGTCGAGCAACGCCGAAATCTGGATCGGCGCTCCGTCGTCTGGTTCTACGCTTGCCGCGCAAGGCTCTCGGCCGATGACCGACGCCATCAGGCAGGAATTAAGCCTCCTGCAGCCAAAGGCCGCTTCACAGCTTCAGGCCGTGGTCGTTGAGCACCTTGTCTCTCAGGGCGCCCTTGATCTCGCGGGCAATCTCCTTGCGAACCGCAGCACCCAACTCTAGCTTCGCGTCCTCGACAAGGTCAGATCCGACCCCGATCAAACCTTTGTCGGTGAGCTGTTGCTGCAGCCGGCTGGCGAACTCCGTCCCCATTGCAGCAATGAGCTCGTCGTGCGCCATGGCATGGTCTTTGGGTACGATGTGACGCACAACGTCGTCCCAAGGTTGCCAGTCCACCGCCAAATAGTCGGCGAATTCCGCCGCCTCCTTGTCCCGCACGGATGTCTCTGCGCTATCAACGTCAGCGTCGGTGACGCCGGAGACTTCAAAGAAGCGCATGTCCGGCGCGACGTGTTGCAATCCCAGCCGCTCGCGGAGTTTATTTTGATAAGCAAGAAAGACCTCAATGGCGTCGATGCCTTCGACGTTGTTGCCCGAGCTTAGCGAGCGAACCTTCTCGCGCGCAATCTTCTCCAGCGCGTCCAGGCGGAACATGACCCGCCCCAGATCGATGAGATCGGGAAGCCGGGCCTTGTTGTTATAGGCGCCGTTCTCGGCGTCTGCGATGAGGCGTGCGGTCTGCATGCCGCTCCAGGTCAAAGTTCTGCGATCCTCGCAGCTCTGGTTGGGGTGCCGTAGCGGGAGTGGTTGGAAAATGAAGGCGGCGTAATCTCCAGCTTGGATCAACAAGCGATGCCGGCGTTTCAGCGCCGGTGGAGATCACGCCATGACGAAGACTATCACGACGCCTTGCCTGCCGCAGTCCGAAATCGAGACGACAGAGCGGCTTTTCGACAACTGGTTCGATCCGATCGAAGCTGGCCTTCGCGAGCGAACCCGGGAATTCCTGCAAGCGATGTTCGAAGCTGAGCTCGACGAGGTGCTGGCGCGCTCGCGCTACGCCCGACGGGCGAGGCCGGCGAGTGGCGACTCGAAGGCCGGGCCCGCCACCACTGGTCACCGCCACGGGCATCGATCGCGCTCGCTGCTGGGCACGTTCGGGAACGTGGAGATCGCAGTGCCGCGCGCCCGCTTGAATACCTCCGACGGCAAGACCACCGAGTGGAAAAGCGACGCACTGCGAGCCTACCAGCGCCGCACGCTGGCCGCCGACGCGCTGATCGCCGGCTGCTACCTGGCAGGCACCAACACCCGCCGCGTGCGCCGCGCGCTAGGGTCCTTGTTCGGCGGCGCGGTCGGCAAGGACACGGTGAGCCGGGTGTGGCGCAAAGTGAAGAGCGATTGGGATGCGTGGAATGGCCGCTCGCTGGCCGAGGAGCCGATCGTGCGGCTGATCCTCGACGGCACCATTGTCCGTGTGCGGCTCGACCGCAAGGCCACATCGACCTCGCTGCTCGTTGTCATCGGCGTGCGTGCGGACGGCCAGAAGATCTTGCTGGCGGTCAAGGCCATGGGCAGCGAGAGCACCGAAGCCTGGCGGGCTGTGCTCGAGGATCTAATCCGGCGCGGCCTGCGACGGCCCCAGTTCCTCATCGTCGACGGCGCGCCCGGGCTCGATAGTGCGATCGCCGCCGTGTGGGACGGCGCGCCGGTGCAGCGCTGTACCGTGCACAAGCACAGGAACCTGCTTGCGCATGCCCCCGAGCGCCTGCACGAAGAGATCACCGCCGACTACAACGACATGATCTACGCGGGGACGCGCGAGGAGATCGAGGCGCGACGCAAGGCCTTCATCCGCAAATGGCGGCTCAAGCATCGTGCGGTGGCCGACAGCCTGCAGGAGGCCGGCGACCGGCTCTTCACCTTCACCCGACTTCCGCCGAGTCAGTGGAAGAGCGCGCGGACCACGAATGCCATCGAGCGCCTGCACGAGGAGTTCAAGCGACGGATCAAGACGCAGACCGTGTTGCCATCGGCGGACACCGCGGCAATGTTGTTCTGGGCGTTGCTCGCCTCCGGCCAGATCAACATGCGCAAAGTCGATGGCTGGAATACGTTCGCTACAAAGCCCATCGATCAGCCAATTGACCTCGCCGCATGATCAGATAGCTTCACCTTGCTGGAGATCACGCCGCGAATCCCAACCACATTCCGGGCGGCACCCTGGTTCCAGGGCCAGTTGGAAGTAGCGCGTGCACAATTGCGGGTTTATCGCCGCCCGCCGCAGATCATTGGCGACCGACTGGCGGAATTCGTCATTGTCAGAGTTGACGGATTCTCGCAGCTTGTCGAGGAAAAGCGCGTATTCCCGGGCGCCCGGCTCTTCTTCAAAAGTCTGCCAGGCCGCCAGCACCTCACTGTCGCCCTCCTTCGGATTGCCCCTGAGCCAGCCCGCGACTGTTTCAGTGAGAGCTTCGGCCTGCTCGTCGTCTGTTCCGGACAGTTCACTTACGTCCTCGCGCGAAAGCTGGACGGTCGGACCGCCGTAATCCTCAGCGCCCAAAATTGTATCTAAATTCGTCAGCATTTGCTCAGGAAGGGGATTTTCAACCAGAACTATACACGCCTGATGTCGACGGCGATGTTGGCTCTGTCAGTTTGCCAAGCGGCAACCTCGCCGCTCGTCGGTACATCAGGCCCGAGCCTGGCTCGGAAGGTTTCGAAGCGACAGTCTCTCAAGCGAGCGCGGGGTGAACCCGATCGAGTCAAGCGATCCATTCAACACGGAAGTTTGGATATAAGGGTACGCTGCTCTGCTAGATCAGCATCGGTGAGAAAATAATCCGGCAACATGCCTGCGGGTCAACAGCCCCGCAGAAGGGGGGCGTCGGCGACCGCGGCGCCGATCAGGAGGAAGGCTTTCTCCTCCAGGCCTTCCAGATCGCGGCCCTGTAACTTCCAACTAGCGGACCATTGACTCCCAATCAGCCGGCACAGGTAGTTCCAATCTTCCGGATTCGGAGATGGCATGTTCGATCGGTTTGTGGAGCGACGGGCGGAAGAAGCCCTTTCTGATACGCCGGTGGCACTGATTGTAGGCCCGCGCCGTGCCCGAAAGACCACGCTTGTTCGAAAAATGGGAGAAGCCGGGCGGACCTATATCACGCTCGACGATCAAACGATCCTCGAGGCCGCCCAGTCCGATCCGGCCGGCTTCATTCGCGGCCTTCGACCGGGCTATCATCGACGAAATCCAGCGCGCCCCTGACCTGCTGCTGGCCATCAAGAAGACGGTCGACGAGGACTATCGGCCGGGTCGCTTCCTGCTCACCGGCTCGGCGAATGTCCTGACTTTGCCGCGGGTTGCCGACAGCCTGGCCGGCCGGATGGAGACCATCCAGATGCTGCCGCTCGCAAGGGCTGAGGTCGAAGGCCGGACCCCGACTTTCTTGGAGCATCTCTTCGCAGGAAAGCTCCGGCAGCAGAACGGCGCTTGCCATAGTCAGAAGAAAACCAGCGTAGACACCAGCAGATTGAGGGCGTGCTCGGTGTGAAGCGTATGTGTGACGCTTGTCGGGTTGTGGATGTATGACAGCCCGGCGCTTGTATAGATGCCCGGGGCGAGATGGGCAGTATATGTGCCCGTGATCGCCAGGGTATCGCGATGCGCAAGCTGGCCTTTAGCCAGGGCAGCATCCACGGCGAATTTGCTCCAGGTCGTGTTGCTGGCGACAAGAGCAATCAGATCCTTGGGACGACTATCAAACGGCCCTTTCGTATAAAGACGAAGCTCGTAATACTGGCTGATCCTGTTGAGGTCAGGCGGAGCTGCCATGACAGAGAATCCGCCATAGAGTCCGCGAGACGGCGACCCAGTGGCATCAGTTTGCCAAAATTGCCGGTCCGCACCGATGTACTGGAAATTGTTGCCGCTCACTCGCTGTTGATCCGGGTCCGCCAAATTCTTGTAGCGGCTGGTATTGAAACCAGTGCCGGCCCGGAGCCATGTGTCGGGCGATCCAGGAGCGGCCTTGCTCCTGTAGCCGATTTCATCGATGAGAAGCGTGCTCGAATTGGCCGTGCTCCAGTTCAAGCCGGCGGGATTCTCCCTTATCTCGGCGTAGGGACCATCCGGACTGATTGAGCGCTGGAGTGAAATCTTGTTGTAGAAGCGATCGTCAAAATTGTACTTCAGGTTGACCGCCGGCGTGGGCGCAGCATTGGTGCTCACCCCTGCCTGGATCAAGGCGAACATGTTCGATCCGGTCATCCCTCCGAACAATGTGCCGGTAAACTCATTCTGGTTTCTCAGGTAACCAAGTTTGAGTTCGAGTTTCCTGTCGAGGAAAGTCTGGTAGTAGGCGAGCGTGTTGAGCCCCACTCTGTCAGGCCCCGGGCGATCCCACGTCCAGTATTGCTGCTCGGCTCCGACGACAATCTGGCCATCGGGAATGCCAAATCGGCTGAGATCGTAAGTGACGATCAAGAAGTTCGCCGAAGCGAAGGTCGGGTTCTGGCCCATGTAAAGCTGGTTTGCGGTTGAGCTTCTCGCCGCATTTGGCAGCTGATTATCTACAAACGTGTTGTGTGTCCAACCGAGATAGCTAATGCCGACATCTGCCAGCGCGGACCGAACGCCGCCTTTCTCCTGATCAATCGTATCTGCAGGGCCAGGTATGGCGAGCCACAACCCTTTTTCACGCAGATTGTCGTACCTGGCGAAGGGATCGATGGGCTTTTGCGTTCGCGTCTGAGCAAATCTATCAACGCTGCTGCGCTTTTCGCCAGACGTATCGGCACGTGCCGCATACCACGGGCGCCGAGGCCGGATTGCTCGACGCATCATCCCGGTCTGCAACTTTATCGCCGGACCGGAAGCTTGTCTGCTTTCGCTGGCTTGACCTACAGTGTCGTTTCCGGGATCGAGCTCGTGCCCGGTTTGTGCCCGCGCGGAGTTGCCGAACAGCCAAGCCGCCAGCGAAACTGCGATAGCCCGTCTACATCGTTTGCCGATTGGCCGAAACGTGAAAGCAGATGCCAAGGCGGCGGAAGATGTTCGAAGCGACGTCACCGCAAGAAACCAATCACGCATAGCGTACTTCAGGTCCGTGTCAGCCAGTCATGATTGGAAAGAACTGTCGCCTGATTGGGCGAGAGTGGCATCCCAACATTTTCGCTCCCGAGGAGGGAGCAGATGATCTGCTCTGCAATTCACTTGCGCATCAGGCCGGAGGGCCGAAAGAGAGCAGCGCGCGCTGGTGCGGCGAGAGGTTTATGACGAATGCCTTTACCCTCGCTCTCACTTTATGAACACAGCCTCCCTGCTCGCCGTGGGACAGAGTGGGCTGACGTTGGCGGGTACCTTGCTGGAAGACCCCTTTACTGACGAAGTGGCAGGCACCAGGAAGCAAGTCCCGTGGGGCACGAGCCACGGGTTTATGGAGTTTTGTGATTCCGTTGGGCCAGGCAATCGACTGGATCTGCGACCAGCCGCCTCTGGAATGTCTGCGCTCGTAGATCGCACGACGACGCCCATCCTGTTGGTCCCAGGTGAATGGACAAAACAGCCTTCGAGCGGCTTTGGTGGAGGCGGGCGAGCAGCTGGCTCCGTAAGAGCTGTTGGGACGGCCGAGTCTGTCTTGCATAGCGGGTCCTTCCCGTGCGCGGCTTTCGTTGGTCCCGCTTTGCATGCGCCCGTGATCTCAATCAACCTGCTGAGATTGGTAGTTGATCGTGCGCAATGGTTGCCCTCCCTATGAGGAATTGACGTTCAGCCGTCGCTTAAGCGGCGCGTCTTGAGTGAAGCGGCAGGTCCTTCAAGGCGCGCAGGAAGCAAAATGGGCAGGCGGCCGAGGAGGACCGCGAAAACATGACATTATCGGCAGTCGGAACCTTTGGAGCGCGCGAACACCGCAAGCGCTCGGATCGGCGAAGCAAACCGGTCGAAGGAAGAATGCTAGACGAGGAGCGATGGTGATGATTGACGATGCGGTCGCTTCGGATTTGCGACCGCTCTTGCGAGGGCCGTCACGACGTATTTTCTGTGTCTTGGTGCTTCTCCTTGTCCTCGTGGGCTCCAGTGCTGCTGGCGCCTGGCTTTGGGCTGACCTCTGGGAATTTGTCGGGACGCCGGAAACTCACCAAGTCGCTTCAATCATGAGGTCGTCACTGGATGACAGAGCTTCCCTATCCGAGATCAAGTGGGCACAGCTGAAGGCTAGCGATGAAATCGCAGAACTGAACCGCAGGATCGATGCCGCGCGGGAGGACCTCAAGGGGATCTTAGATCAGATCAGCATGCTGACTTCGCGGATCGAGGCGCTGCGGAATTCAATGCCTGTCGCTTCTACGCCCTCCGTTTCGGCCCCGCCGTCCGCCCAGGCTGCTTCGAGCCGGGCCAAGAAACGGCTCGGGCAGTCCACACCACAAGGACCTGTTTCCGTTGGAGGGGCGCCAGTGATCGCAGCACCAAAGGCAAGCGCGCCTTGACGTCGAAAGGCCGCGTTTCGTTCCGCGCCAGCTATAGCGCAGTCAATCGGACCGACTCGCCCGCTTTGATCAAGCCGAAATCAAGCCATGCGAGCACATAGGGGTTCTGAGCGCATTCGATCGGCCGCGTGGCAACGTAAATCTTCGATCATCCGCCCGTTGCTTGACGCAAAAATTCCGTATGTCGTCGGCAGTGACGTGCGGGCGGACGCGCTGCTTATGGCGAGAAGCGACTGGTCGAGATCGCGAGGGCGCTCGCCTTGCGTCCGAAGGTCCTGCTGCTCGACGAGGCTTCGCCCGCCACTGAGCTCCGACAAACTCGAGGAGATCTGCGCTAATGTTTTTTCGCGCATCTGGAAGGACGTCGCGCCGGGCAAACACTACACGGCGTCGAATCTACGGGAAGGGCAGCGAACTGGACGCGGCCGTTCAGTGCAAAGGCAAGCGCGATTGGCCACCAACCAACGGACCATTTCCGAATTGACGCGGAAAGTCGGGACGTCAATTTAATCCCCCCTTAGTACCCACCTTTGCAATCACGGCAGAGAATGCCGTCCATATAACGGATCACGTCAACGCCAATTCGCCAAGCATGCCGAACAAGGGCCCTTCCGTGTAACCGTCTTCGGATGGAAAGAGCTGGCCTTCCGTCTCAATGGCTACCCTGACCGCTCGACAAGCACTTCAACATTTATACGCTTCGTCAGATGAAGCGTAGTTGCCCGGCGAGATCGTTACGCAGGACCTCGCAGAGTTGCGTAGCACCAATCTTGTCAGCGCTTCCAGCCCAACGTAGGTCGCGACTAGTCAGTCCGATCCACTGGACAATCGGCTGACCGAGGTGCTCCTCCGAGCGCTCCTTCGCGATGCGCATATCCGTGGCCTGCTAATAGGGGGCGCGGTCGAGGTAAGCATCGAACGCGGCAGCAACAGCGCGAATGACAAAACGGTGCTCTGGTTTGACTCGGACGAAACCCTCTTCGATGTCCAGTATCCCGTCTTCGACAAGCATTTCCAGACGGTCAGCTGAATCGAGAAAGGGCATCGGCGCGAATCCGTGGGCGGCGCAGATTGCCGGCACGTCGGCCTGCAAGTCGCACATCAGCCGCTCGATGATTGCGGCCCGAAGGCGATCTTCGGCGGTGAGGCAGTGGCCCTTTGAGGTTGCCAGATGGCCAGCACTAATCCGTCGGGTATAGGAACTGGTTGCCGTCTCGTTCTGCACGTAACCATCGCGCAGACGGCCGATGGCTGACGGACCAAAGCCGATCACTGTGTTACACGTATCAGCCGAATAGCCCAGCGAGTTGCGGCGCAGCCGGCCGGTTTGCTGCGTGTGCGCGAGTTCGTCGTCCGGGAGAGCGAAATGGTCGAGCCCGATTTGGCGATATCCGGCGGAGACCAGCGTATCTGCCATGGCTGCAGCTTGCTCGGCGCGCGCAACATTGTCGGGCAACGCCGCCTCGTCGATCTGGCGCTGACGTTTCATGTAGGAGGGAACATGGGCATAGCCGAACACCGCAAGGCGGTCGGGCCGCATGGTCAAAGCCGTCTGCGCTGAGTTCACGCAGGATTGCACGGTCTGATGCGGCAATCCGAAGAGCAGGTCGAAATTGATACGGCTTATTCCATGCTGGCGAAGGCGTTCGACGACAGAAGCGACCTGCGCTTCGCTTTGGAGACGGTTGACCGCCCTTTGAACTACGGGATCGAAGCTTTGTACGCCGATGCTCGCGCGGCTGACGCCCGCTACTCCCAAGGTTTCCGCCATCTCGGCCGTGAACGCGCGGGGGTCGATCTCGACGGCGAGCGCGGTCGATTTGCTGAACGCGAAGCAGCGGCGCAAAAGCTCCATCAGAGCCAAGAAATCGGCCGGTGAGATGGTAGTCGGCGTGCCGCCGCCAAAATGCAGGTCGCTCACTGGAAGACCGTGAGGCGTTTGCTCTGTGACCAGACGAATTTCCTCACGTACCGTCAGCAGGTAATTGCGAATCGGCCGCTCGCTGTGAGTGAGGCTTGTTGGGAAGCCGCAATACCAGCAGATCGACCGGCAGAACGGAACGTGAAGGTAGAGCGATACGGATTCGTCTGGCGGCAGCCGCCGCAACCACGCCTCACAGGTCGTGGCGCCGACCGCAGCAGAGAAATCCGGTACCGTTGGGTAGATGGTGTACCAGGGCAGGCGAGCATCGCAATATTTGTTCAGGAGTGAGGTCTGCAACGCTTACCTTTCCGCGCTGATACGCTATCAGGCTGATGGATATCCTCTGCTCTGTCTTTGCGTTAAGTCAAAAAACACTGCCCTGATCCTGAAGCTCGAGACCCTTCTTCGATGTAGCTGCCAGGACAGCCTGCGAACTGGGAGCGGTGAGAAAGTCAGGCGCCAGCCATCATTTGCACCCGGTAAGAGAACAAATGGCTCACATGAGCTCGGCCGCCCGGGCTCGATCCGCCCAATCATTGTGCGCGGGAACAATCATTCATCGGAGCGCACATTGCGTCTGCATTCTCCAACGCAGGGGCTTTTGCGACAAAGACAGGATCCAAGGCGTCGCCGGCGGCGAACCAGTCGGCCTCAGCCTTTCAAGGTGTTTTCGGTGGAAAAGCTGATGTGGATGCCTCAGGCGTTCGATCGAGTCAGGAAATCACGCTAAATCCGATTGGTAGTCGGCGCCACACTGGGCCGGCAGCACAGGGCCAATCGGCCAGGAGGGCTCATGAACCTGAAAGCACCCGCGGCGGGCGCCGCGCATCAGCCTATTCTCCATTGCCCGAACTGCAATCATGAGATTCACCTCACCGAATCTCTTGCTGCTCCCCTGATCGAGGAAACTCGCCGACGTTTTCAGCGACAATTGGCGGACAAGGACGCCGAGGTCGCCCGCAAGGCCGAGGCCTTGCGCCATGAGCAGGAGCAACTGGCGAGACAACGCGAACAGATCGAGGATCAGGTGGCCGCGCGCCTGGCGGCCGAGCGCACCGTACTCGTCGCCATGGAAGCGAAGAAGGCTCGGCAGGCCGCGGCGGCCGAGCTGCTGGCAAAAGCTGCCGAAGTGGCCGAGCTTCGTCAAAGCCTGGAGGCCAACAATGCCAAACTTGCTGAGGCGCAGCAGGCGCAGGCCGAACTGATCCGCAGGCAACGTACCCTTGACGAAGAGAAACGTGAACTCGATCTGACCATCGAAAAGCGCGTGCAAGCCTCAATCGCGGATATCCGGGCCAAAGCCAGGCAGGAAGCGGACGAAGCCGCCCGCTTTCGAGTGCTCGAGAAGGATCAAACGATCGAATCCATGGCGCGGACGATCGAAGAGTTGAAGCGCAAGGCTGAGCAGGGCTCGCAGCAATCCCAGGGCGAAGTGCTTGAGCTCGAGCTCGAAGAGCTGCTTCGCAGCCGTTTTCCCACTGATACAATCGAGCCGATCGGCAAGGGAGAGCTGGGTGCGGACGTCGTCCAGCAGGTCAACGGTTCAATCGGTCATCCTGCGGGCCTCATCCTTTGGGAATCCAAGCGTACGAAGGCATGGAGCGACGGCTGGCTCGGGAAACTGCGCGACGACCAAAGGCGGTGTGGCGCAGATGTGGCCCTCATCGTTTCACAGGCGCTGCCGAAGCACGTCGAATTTTTCGATCTGATCGACGGAATATGGGTTGCTCATCCCCGCTGTGCTGTTGCGGTCGCGATCGCGCTCCGTCAGGGGCTGATTGATTTGAGCAGTTCGCGCCTGGTGCAGCAAGGCCAGCAAACCAAAATGGAGCAGGTGTACCGGTATCTGACCGGCACCAGGTTTCGCCAGCGGGTAGAAGCTGTCGTTGAAAAATTCAACGACATGCGAGAAGATCTCGACAAGGAGCGCAAGTTCATGGGCCGACAATGGGCCAAGCGCGAGACGCAGATCCTCTCTGTCATCGAATCTACCGTTGGCATGGTCGGTGACCTTCAGGCGATCGCCGGCAAGGCGATGCCGGAAATCCAGAGCCTCGATGCACCGCTGCTGGAATGCTCGGCCCAATCGGAGCGCAAAGCGTCATAATCAAAAGCGACGCGCAGTTGAGCCTCTTTCGGCTTCGATTTCATACACCCTGTGCGAACTGACAGGTTGGCATGCTACCGTTCGGCTCGCGCCTTGCACTTCCCCCTCGCGCAATAGCCCCTTTGCCGCAAGCTTGCACGTAATGGTGAGAAAGCGCCGGCGGGTCTCGGCGTTGATGTTGTTTTTCTTACGGTAGAAGGGCTCATCGAGGAGCGATAGTCGGCGCTTCTATTGAAGCTCCACAATCTGCACGCATTGTTGTCAGTCGCGCCTTTTCAAACCTGCGCAGACGGGATTTGAGCCCATTTGCATTCAGCGGCTTGGGCGATAAACGCTTCGGAAGCGATGTCGTGTTCCGATTTGCGTTCCGGGCTGCCTAGGTTGTGCAGGATAAAATGGTATAGGCGAACGAGGGTAGGGATAGTATTTAGCGTGGCGCCTCCGGATGCAACGAGCGGAATGCTCTTCAAGCTGGGATTGTCAGACAAGGAGTCTCGGTTGATGAAACGCAGGGTGCGAGATCGTACAACGTGACGCAACGTGAGTTTCAATAGCCATTGAACCGGCGTGAAAAACATTTTTGCATTCCTCGTCATAAGGATCGATCAGCCTCAATTCCGCCACGCCGCTTGTCTCATTGCGCCAAGCATCGTCACGGATGTACTGATGATGCTGGGGCTGCCCCGGCGCACTTCCAACCCCGGCAGGTGCGTCGGGGCGCTTTAATTCGGCCACGCCATTGTGAGCGCTGCGAGTTCAACAATTCCCAAACAGGCCGCAGGCTGTGCCGGAATCGCAACGCGCGGGTATTGTCAGCTTCTGCACTCCCTGGCATGTCCAAGTCAGACGATACGCGTCTGTTCTGCTTCAGAGGCTCGGATCGTTCGTTTTGGAATCTTTGCGACTGTTGTCATGAGCCTCGGTGGTGCTCGATGACCGCAACGACAGCTGCAGCAAAAGCAGATCCAACGGCATTTAGGTGCGAACCAACTGCACGCCGGCAATGAGCAGAACCGCCACGAGGATGAACCTAATAGCTGCCTGGCTCAGCCATTTCAGGCCGATAACCGTTCCTGCGACGGCTCCTCCCAGTGCAGCGATTGCGTAAATGGCCGAATCCGAACACGGAAGCTGGCCTGTGAAAAGAACTCCGACGAAGCCCACTGTGGAGTTCGCTAGGATGAACGGAGGCGACAGCAGGGTGACTTGCCTGGCTGACGTCCAGTTCAGTGTCATGAGCGCGGGCGCCAGGAATACTCCGCCGCCCACGCCGGTCAGACCAGAAACCAACCCGATGACCGCCCCAATGCTTACGCTTCCCCAGAGCGGAGTTTCGCAAGCGCGATGGGCAACGCTCCCGCGCCGAACAATCATCACAGCGCTCGCCAAAAGGAGGACAAGACCGGTCAACGTCCTGTAAACGTGCTCCCCGAGCACCAGCAAGCTGCCGGCAAGTGCTGCCGGCATTGATGACAATAGAAGCGGCCGGAGCGCTATCCAGTCGATGACTTTGTTGCGGTTTAAGAACCACGTGGAATAACTCGCGACAACAATGTTGAGGCCAAGCGCCGTCGGGCGCATCTCTGTAGAAGGCAAGCCGTAAAACGCCATGAGGGCTAGGAACGCGGTTCCACCCGCCTGACCAACCATTGCATAGAGCAGCGAGATAATCGCGAAGAACAGAGAAAGCATACTTCATCTACCCTGCGAAAAGTTCTTCGCCTGCCTTGCACCTAGCTCCATGGAGTTCGAATTTGTCTTTCCACGAGGGAAGAAGTCCAAGCGAGCGCTTAATCGGAGGCCGCGCGCCGCACCTGGCACCGGCTAAGGTTGCTAGACGATTGCCATTTGTGGGTCGGCTTCTTCAATTGCCAGCCTTGGTACTTGACCAGGATGTGAAAGTGGTACGCCAGCGCCTGGCTGTTTGAAAGGCGCTTTGGGGGGGGCGCCGCGCCGAGCGGCACTCTTTCCAGGCCGCGGGAGCGTTGCGCAAGTGGCGCTGTCGCGTTTCCTCCAGATGTCGCCATTGCTCCAAGCGCGCGTGCGCCGAACCGGGCTCTTGTCTTGAATTTCTTGTTTCGAGGATTGATTCGGAGCGGTCCCCAGTTGGTACAACACTTGCTGATCCGCTGCTAGGTCCTCTCCCTTATGGAGATGCGCATGCAAGGCGTCCTCTGCAGCCGGCAGGACTCGTTTCGGCGCGTATCTCCCGTTGCGCGCCTGGCGCGCGGATCATCTGTGCCTTCAATTCAGGTGCGCTGGACCTCTTCAACGCGCCTGATCAGGCGCCGGGCCGTTATATCACGCGGTCACCTGCTGATGCGGCTCTGCCGCGTTGCTCGCAGACCGCATCCCCGACGCCGTCGAAGGACGGAGGATGAGCGAAGAATCCGCGACAGCAATTCGCAGGATGGCGAAGAAAAAATGACCTTCCTGTCGGCAGGAAGCAGAAGGCCGAGGTCGGAACTGCGAAGATCGAGCCCGGCACCGCCAAGTTGGCCAACGTGCTCCATCTCGCTTGAATCGCGAAGGTCAACGTTCAGGGTATCATCGCGCTCAACCTTGAGGCAAAGCCAGGCGTCTTTCGGGCAGGACAGTCGCTCCGTACCATTTAATCTGAGTAGAGCCGATCTTGTCATTCATGGCTGCTTTGGCCGCACTATTAAGGCAGCATCGAGGGCACAGACCATCAGACGAACGACAATGCGGTGATCGCCTGCTCGGCCAGCGCGTCATCGGCGAGCAGGACCGATCGGGCGGAATTTGACGGCGATTCGGTTGTGGCGTGCCGTCGGGTGTCCGACGAGGATAGCAGCTGGATCCCGGCGTTTGACGGAACAACTATCGCGCCGCAGCTGGCGGAAGGTGAAAAATTCGGGAATGGCGTCTGACGCAGCGCGCGCTCCAGACTTCACGAAGAGCAAACCTGAGAGTTCAGCTCATGGAATGGAATTTGGCTCGGCCTGAAACAAATGCAATCGAACGCAGCGATGGCGAGCCGGATCGGCGTGCCGAAGCGCCCATCGTAGATCTTTTTAGCTTCACCGAGTGCGCAAACAAGACGCATTCGCTGAGAGCGTTGTTCGATCTTCTTGTAAACCGTGCCACCGAGGAAGGATTCAGTGAAGTTGCTTACGGAGCCCTCAACTTCGTCGAGCCGCTTCGGTTGGCTGAGTATCCACCGCCGACTGTCGCTGTGAATTGGCCGCCGGCCTGGTGCGATCGATACTTCAAACGCAAGTACCACACCATCGATCCGGTGGTCCGGCGGACGCCGATGCATTCGCGCCCGTTTCTGTGGGACCAACTCGCTGACCATTATCAGCTTCAACCGGACGAGAGACGCGTATTGGATGAGGCTAGGGAGGCCGGGCTGAAGCATGGCATGAGCGTGCCTCTATTTGGCCCGTTGGGCCAAGTATCTGTGGTGTCCTTTGCATCTCCGTCCGACGATGCTGATCCTCAGAATCGCATCGGTCATCTCAATGCCCTGGCTTCGCTATTTCACAGCGCCTATGGCGAGATTGCTCGACCCTCTAGTGGCGGCTGCGGGAAACAAATTGCATTGTCGCAACGGGAGATCAGTTGCATGCGGTGGGTGGCAGAGGGGAAATCGTCCTGGGAAATTGGGAAGATCCTAAAAATTAGCGAAAATACGGTCAATTTTCATATCAAGAATGCAATGCGAAAGCTGGGTGCGACCAGCCGGATCCAGGCGACCGCTATAGCCATTCGTCTCAATATTCTTTGAGATCCCATCCTCACTGCCAGTGAAGTGCGATTGACGCCAAGCCCTGGCAAGGCTCATGTCATTCGAACAGTGCTTCGTTGAGACAGGCGACGTGAAACTCACGTTGCGTGAGGTTCTGGAGTTCGACGACGCATGTCAAGCCGACTGGTTTGGTGCCCTCCGGTGTGCCTGCGGTCTGCTCTGCCAGCCAGTGATCTAAGCCTAGACGAGCTCGAGCCGGTTCCGCTGGCTGGTTGCGAGGCGGTAGGGCAGCATTTCGAGAAAGAACCCCGACCGTTAGTCGGGGCTCTCGATTTAACGCTTGCGCGCGTGGGGTTCGCTATTTTGCAAACGCTGGGCCGAACTTGTAGTTGAGCCGTGCCGTGACAAGATCGATGTCCTGGTGAACGCGATCGAAGCCGCCGGCCGTGGGGAAGCTTACGTTGCTGCCCTGCATGAACAAGTGATTATACTCGAGGCCAGCCGACCAGTTCGGGGTCAGGCTGACTTCGGCGCCAGCGCCGAGCGCGCCACCCCAGCGAACATCGCTATTCCTGCCAATTTCGGTGCCAGTGGCCACTGAGCTGACGTGATAGGTGTTGCTGGTCACCGCCGCACCGCCCTTGGCGTAAAGCAGCACGGCATTGAACGCGTAGCCGACGTGGCTCGTGAGCAATCCAAATGCATCTGTCTTGGTGCCAATGGTGTCCGCTGGGAAGGCACTGCTGACATTGGAGCCGCTGAAGTCGGCCCAGTTTCCCTGGCCTTCGATGCCGTACACCGTTTTGAAGATCTGCCAGCGATAGCCGATCTGGCCGCCGACGGCGCCGCCGGTGGAATTATGGCAGCCCTCGGAAGTAACGCCGTTGAAATCCCAGCAATTGTGACTCGATCCCCAGCCGCCATTGAGACCGATATAGTAGCCGCTCCAGTCGTTGATCGGGGCTACGACCGGAAATGGGGGGGCCTTGATGTTGACAGGCTGCCCGGCGAGGTCAGCGCCGAATGCGGGAGCTGCAGCACCGAGTGCGATGCTTGCGGTCAGAATCAGCAAATTCTTCATTCCAGTGTCATTCCTTTTGATGCCCCCCGGCGCCGTGCGTCTTAACAACATGATTGCGAATTGCTGTAACTGAGCCACAACATTCCTTCGAAAGAAATGAGTCGAAACGCACGGTGCGTCAGGTTGTGAAACGCCCTAACTTGCGACGCCTCGGCGAAAATGCAGCGACATTGATAGGGCGCCTCGTGGCGCCTTTACCTGAAGGCGATGCGATCGTGATGGCACTGTGCGACGCAATGCTGCGAGCGCATTTGCTGAAGCACCGCCACAGCCAGGTTCCTGGCGATACCTCCGGCTGCGCGTCGTTCAGCGGATTTCGTCATGAGCCGCACAGATGAAGGTGTCCTTATCGGGATGAGAGTTGAATATATCTTGAGTCAGGACTCGTGTGGCGACTTAAGATTGTGGTAACGTCGGAAATGATCCATCAGAAGCATTGATCGATCGAAATTCGGCCATCCTGAAGATCCGGAGCGGTATCTGGCGCGCTGTAACTGCTCTTGCCGCGACAGGAAAGCCAATCGAGCTGGTGCGCCGCCAAGATCATCTGCCGCAGAATGTTGGTCACCGCGCCAGATGAAGCCCGCATCGAAATTGACGAGACGCATGCCAAGCTGCCAGATACGGTGCGCATTGTGTCACGTCGGGACAGCGCGTGCTTGTCGCGCCTTCGTTGCCGGTGTGCTCCCGTTTCTGTCCTACTGGTGTGGAGACCACGAGAGCTGCACAAGCAGGGCTCCCTGACGCAGTCGTCGGTGTAGAAGATGAGCAGGGAAAACTCAGATCGACCACGACCTGCCCCTTCGGGAGTTGACGATACCGTCCCGTTCCTGCCGATAACAAGGGTACCGGCCAGCTGGAGGGACGAACCTCTACTGTTTGCTCGGCGACGCCAGCTCCGCTCGTAAATTGCGTATCGCTTCGTTTGCCAGATGCAGGGTATTCCGTTCGCCGGTCCTGATCGAACACTCCAGTAATGCTCGCAAGCGGCGGTGAAGGAACGTCTTGAGATGATGCGCCAGAACTGGGTCCTTCTCGACAAAGCGCCACGCTTTTTCAAATGCGATGCTTACGATAGCCTCTGGCGTTTGCACCTGGCCGGATATGACCTGATCCATCTCAAAACTCCTCGACTCTGGCACAAGGTAAAAGTTTCGTCCGAAGCGTGCCGACGAGCTGCGGCCTGTCTTGAGCGGCAAGAAGTCGGAGCCACAGCCAAAATGTGTGTCGATCCTACAGCGACCTTTATAGTGCCGTTTGTTGAAGTCCGGATGACCGAATGTCGAAGTGCCAGCGTAAGTCGGACGATTCTGAATTGGCCGAAGAGACCCTGCGTTGACATTTGCCTCTTTGCGCCGCGCATCTTGTTGCCCGCCGTTCGCCCTTCGCCTTTCGCCGGGCCCACACTCCCAAGAGTCAGTCGAACTACAGCCGTCTTACGGTGCAGGCCATTCGCTAGCTTCCAAACTGTCAAGGCTAAGAAGTGTTTTGGGTGATGTCGTATGCGCTCTTTATGTCGCGTCCAGCTGTGTGGCTCGTTCTCGACAATCCGTTCGCGTGCTTCCCGACATGCGTCAACAGCCTAGCCGCATCCGCGGGTTCCTGCGCACGCCACCACTTTTGCGATACGATTCGGCTCCGGATGGGGCGCACCAAAGAAACGGGACAAGCTATCGCGACAATTGCGTTGATCTGCCAGGAGCTCGTTCTGGCGACGAAATATCAGGTGGCCCGCAACTTTAGAACAATGCGGCCACGATCAGGGAGCTAGCCCGTCTTATTCATCAGCGGCTTGTTGAGAGGCTGGCGAGCGTGGCGTAAGCCGCTGAGGTGGCGTAGGATTCGGTTGCTGACACCCACCCTCCGCGCATCCGGGCCGCCACACTCGCCATG
>NZ_JBWJZD010000046.1:0-42206 GCF_056429065.1 Bradyrhizobium sp. USDA3010 | reverse complement strand
GGGCCCGCACCCGCTGCAGCGCGGCTTCCGCTGCAAGGCGCTCACCAGCAGTTCCGGCACCCACGAACAACGCCTCGATCTTCCGAAGCTTCTCGCGCAGCTGCGACTCGCTGGTCATTCTGATCCCCGTTGCCCGCTCCGAACCGGGATCAACCCATCACCGCGCGCCGGCGGCGTCAATCATCCCGACCGCGCTATCCAGAGCGGCCACCGTCGCCCACGTCCTGGTCTCCAAATATGCCGATCATCTGCCGCTCTACCGGCAGGCGCAGATTTACGCCCGCCAGGGCATTGAGCTCGATCGTTCGACGCTGGCGGACTGGGTAGGACAAGCTGCCTTCCACCTGCGTCCGCTGCATGACCGTCTGCTCGCCAAGCTCAGGGCAAGGGTCGGGGTCATCTTCCCTCAGCGAACGAAGCCTTTCACTCTTTGCTGGCCTTCTCAACAACTGTGAGTTCCTTGCTTTCGAAGAGCATGATCCTGCCTGCCTTGTATCCGAGGCGGTGGTTCTCGTCTAAAAGTCCGAGTGCTGAAAGCTTCTTGTCGGCCCTGTTTCGACAGAATTTGTTCAGCAACGTTGCAAGCGCTGGCATAGGGCGTTCGAGTAGTCCGAATACAAGCCGGGCGAAGCTTACCAACCCGGCGAGCATCAGGATGCTGTTCCAGATCCAATGCCCGTCGAAATAGCTGGTGAAGAAGTTGATGCCGCCCGCGGTACCAAGCACCAGCAAAACTGCGAGAAAGGCAAACTCGATCCTACTCGCTTGCTTGTTGACGTCGCCAACCACGCCTTTGAGCTGACCCTCTTTTAATGCAAGCGCCTGTGCTTCGCGCATTTGCAGCGTAGCGAGTTGCTCGCTCAATCGCGACACTTCCGAAGAGGCCCTATCCAGCGACTCGGCCGCTGCTCGCCGCTCCGTCGCAAGCTGTGCTTCATGCTTTCCGCGCAATTCCTCGGCAGTGGCTTCCCGCATCACATCGAGGAGATGCTCCGCATTTTCGGAGGTCACGATGTTTTCGTTGTTGAGCGTTTCGTCGGCGAGCTTTTGAACGCTTCGCGCGTCCAGCAGCAGCAAGTTAAGCTGCTCCAAACGCTCGGGTGTCACGAGAGCGAGTTGGTTGGCGAGGGCGTTTCTGACTTCCGGCCTGACCTGCAACACCCTGTCACAGGTCGCAATTAGGTGGCCGCGTGGAATAGTTTCGTCGGCACCAAGTCCTGTCCGCAGCCACGCAGTAGTGGCCAGGTCGCGGGCGTGAATGATTGGACCTTCCTGCAGTGGATTGATTATCCTGCTCTGCAGAGCGTAATTGCGCGCGTGTCCCACAAATCGGGTGTTGCGCGTCACCATCACGAAACGCGTTTTGAAAACGTCGCTATTTTGTTTACCCTCTCGTAGCCGGACCGTCAGCGTAAGACACGTCGCGTCGTGTTCGCGCGCGTTTACATTGTTGCCCCATATGATCGAATTTAAGAAATCGTCGTGCTGCTCTAGTGTGAAGTACCGGTGATTGTGCGGGAAGGTATCCATACCAATTTGCCGCACCGTGATGCCGATATTGTCCAGCGCGCGCTCGGGGTTATTCGCGACAGCTTGGACGAAATCGAGTCCGATCTCCCTCTTGATCATGGCGTTGTGCGTATAGCCCCGTCGCTGCTCGGGCGGCAACGACAGCATGCTCCGCAGATTATGCTGCATTTCGATGCAGCTAATTGGGAATACGATGAACGATGCTCCAATCTTCTTGAGCGCTGCGATGACCGTAGCAATGTCGTCCTTCAGCGCCTTCCCAGAACACCCGAGCAGATCCAACGCGATCGGTGCATCGAGAATGACGGTCAAATCCGTCCGGGTTTCGACGTGCGTAGGCTTGAGAAAATCTTCAACGACTTCGGCTAACAATCCGATGGACGAGAGGCGTGTCAGGTGAGGAACAAACTCCCGTCTGTTCTTCATCAAGTGCTGCACAAATCGGGCGCACATATACCGGTCATTGGGATCGAGCGGTGTACCACCTTCTTCCAGCTTCGCGATGAGCGCGCGAGCCTCCGCCCCTGGCTCCAACTCACCGAGCTGTGGCGCAAAGGCACCCTCGCCGGACGCGTCCATCATCACCAGGAAGCGGATCAGAATGTCCTTTAGCTCTTCCCGGCTTTTCTTGTACGAGAGCAGATCAGTGACCTTCGGCGGGAACTTCTCGAACTCATCAATGATTCGCTCAAATGCCGACAGGATTGCCGGCGGTGCCGCATCGCCCTGAGGGTCGGTAAAATTGACGATCCATACGGTATCCTGACCCGCCTGCGCCCTCTTCTTTAGTATTCCCTTGCGCTCGAAGCGCGGGATCAATGTGGAAGCGATGTCCCCAGTAAAGCGCCAGCGGTACAGCCTGCGTACGCCTGCCGAAAATGTATAGGGATCAAAAACCTTTCCGTTCATCAGTGCCAGAATCGGCTCGAAGAATGGGGTCAGCGCGTCCAGAACGTCGTTTTCATTGCCCTTTAGCTCGGTGAGTGCTGCGTAAACCCGCAGTGCGCGGCGCGTAACATTGCTCATACTCGCTTCCCCAGCTTATGCCCGACTCAGTACAACCGGGGAGAGTGTACCGGAACTCACTTCATACTTTGACCCGATTGAAATGCCCGAGCGGCTGGTAGTGCTCGTCTTTCAAACGCTCAAACAACCGCAAAGCGTGAAGATGCCGAGGAGGGCTTGAAATCCCCGCCGATACTCGTGCTATACCAACCGGCGAAGATCGCTGAGTACCGTGCCAAAAGCGTGCCACGCAACTTACGATCCTTCAGAATAAGGTAGCCCAATCAGCTACTTGCGGGCGTAGTTCAATGGTAGAACGGCAGCTTCCCAAGCTGCATACGAGGGTTCGATTCCCTTCGCCCGCTCCAGCCCCAAAGCTAAATTGCACTGGGCGGTCTTGTCGGCGAGACAATGTATTTCTCGGCAATAGCAGGAGACTCGACGTGAGGTTGCTTGGAGCGCTGCTGTTCGCGCTGGGCGAGCTTTGCATGACGAAGCCCGCATCGGCACAAATGTATGATCCTCGCTACCCCGTCTGCATGCGTGTTTACGGGGAACTGGTCGGCGATCGAATGGATTGTATCTTCATGTCGATGAAGGAGTGCCAGGCCAGCGCTGCCGGGAATCCGGCAACCTGCCTGGTTAATCCTTTTTATGCACCATGACCGGTGCATCGCGGCGGCCCTGAACGATGACCCTTCCGCTCGTATCCGCGAGCGTTCATTTGAGATCGATGTATGGAATGGTGGCTCTACGCGCTGTTCGCGATTGTTCCGATCGGATGCGTATTTGTCGTTCGCGCCCGTCGCGGCAGGAATTCGAGCGGGGATCAGGAACTGAACCGGCGGATTGACGAGCGTGTCGATCGCCTCGATCTCACGCGCCGCAATCGCGATCGGGATTCTTGACCTGACTCGAGGAATGATCCCGGGATATCCCGGCGGTCTGTTCACGCAACGTGCGCGCCTAACGCACTGTACTCGACCTGTTCTTCTCACAACGCGCAGTTATGTTTCCGTAGTTCTCCGCGTTTGAGAACGGAGTTCCGCCGGAACGCGAGAGCGGCCGGCAAGTGGCCGAGGGTGCATCATCGGTCGGGGGTGATCAGCGCCATCCCATGGCGGGCGCGACGTGAGTCAAGATGCTCTCGATCACATGCGCGTTGTAGGCGACGCCGAGTTGATTGGGCACGGTCAGCAGCAGGGTGTCGGTCTCCGCGATCGCCTCGTCTGTCTTGAGCTGCTCGATCAGCTTGTCCGGCTCGGCGGCGTAGCCGCGGCCGAAGATCGCGCGCGTCCGCTCGTCGATGAAGCCGATCTGGTCTTCCTCCTGCCCGTTGCCGAAATAGGCGCGGTCGCGGTCGTCGACCAGCGCGAAAATGCTGCGGCTCACCGAGACCCGCGGCTCGCGGCTGTGGCCCGCTTCCTTCCAGGCGGCGCGGTAGGCCCGGATCTGCGCGGCCTGCTGGATATGGAAGGCCTCTCCGGTCTCGTCGCTCTTCAGCGTCGAGCTCTGCAGGTTCATTCCGAGCTTCGCTGCCCAGACCGCGGTGGCGTTCGAACCGGCGCCCCACCAGATGCGCTCGCGCAAGCCTTCCGAGAGCGGTTCGAGCCGCAACAGGCCGGGCGGATTGGGGAACATCGGCCGCGGATTCGGCTGCGCAAAACCTTGTCCGCGCAGCATATCGAGGAATATCTCGGTATGGCGGCGGCCCATGTCGGCGTCGGTCTCGCCTTCGCCCGGCTGATAGCCGAAATAGCGCCAGCCATCGATCACCTGTTCGGGTGAGCCGCGGCTGATGCCGAGTTGCAAACGTCCCCTCGCGATCAGGTCGGCCGCGCCGGCGTCCTCGATCATGTAGAGCGGATTTTCGTAGCGCATGTCGATCACGGCGGTGCCGATTTCGATCCGGCTGGTCTTCGCGCCAACCGCCGCCAGCAGCGGGAAGGGCGAGGCCAACTGGCGGGCGAAGTGATGGACCCGAAAATACGCGCCGTCCGCGCCGAGCTCTTCGGCGGCGACCGCGAGGTCGATCGATTGCAGCAGCACATCCGAGGCCGAGCGGGCCTGGGATTGCGGGGAGGGCGTCCAGTGCCCGAACGAGAGGAATCCGATTTTCTTCATGTCGGCAATGTAGGCATATCAGGCGCGAATTGCGATCCGTGGCGTGACCCGGCGATGACGGAAAATGTTTACCAACCGGGAAAAATTTGTGCAGCAGGTGTTGCGGGTTTTGCGGACCGCGCCGCTGCGGATGCGCTGCATGCGCGCTGGTCTTGCCGCCTGCGCTGCGGCGCGGCTTGCGATCAGCTCGCGCGCCGCCTAGTTTTCCGCCACCATTTCTCCCGCCACCACGTTCCCGCAGGGCCCGATGTCGCAGCCGTTTCTGTTTCAGCCGATCACGCTTCGCGGCGTGACCTCCCGAAACCGCATCCTGATTTCACCGATGTGCCAGTATTCGGCAACCAACGGCCTCGCCAATGACTGGCACCTCGTGCATCTCGGCAAGTTCGCCCAGGGCGGCGCCGGGCTCGTGATGGTCGAGGCCGCGGCGGTCACCGCCGAAGGACGCATCACCCACGGCGATGTCGGCATCTGGAACGACGAGCAGATCGCGCCGCTCGAGCGCATCGCCGCCTTCCTGAAGGACAACGGCGCGGTGCCCTCGATCCAGCTCGCGCATGCCGGCCGCAAGGCCAGCATGCAGCGCCCCTGGTACGGCAATGCCGCACTCGACGAGGCCGACCGCGCCCGCGGCGATCTGCCGTGGCGCACCGTGGCGCCGAGCGCGATCCCGATGGAGGAAGGCTGGCTGATGCCGCACGCGCTCGATGCGGCCGAGCTCGCCGCATTGCGCGAGCAATGGCGGCGCGCCACCTTGCGTGCGGTGGAGGCCGGCTTCGAATTCGTCGAGGTGCATTGCGCGCATGGCTATCTCCTGCACGAATTCCTGTCGCCATTGTCGAACCGCCGCAGCGACACCTATGGCGGCGACCGCGCCGGGCGGATGCGCTATCCGCTCGAGATCATCGAGACCGTGCGCGCCGCCTGGCCCGCCGAGCGGCCGCTGGCGGTACGCATCTCCTCGGTCGATGGTGTCGATGGCGGTTTGACGCTCGAGGATCAGATCGCATTCGCGCGCGAAGCCAGGGCGCGCGGTGTCGATCTGATCGATTGTTCGTCGGGCGGCCTGCTCGGCTCGGCAACCGCGGCGCGGATTCCGCGCGGCTATGGCTTCCAGGTGACTTATGCGGAGGAAATCCGCCGTGCCGCCGAGGTCGCCACCATCGCGGTCGGCCTGATCCTGCATCCGCAGCAGGCGGAAGATATCCTGGCGGGCGGCCAGGCCGATCTGGTGGCGATTGGCCGCGAGGCGCTGTTCGATCCGAACTGGCCGCTGCATGCCGAGCTTGCGCTAGGCGGCGAGGTGTTCGCGTCCTGGCCAAAGCAGTATGGTTGGTGGCTGGAGCGGCGCGAGCCGGGCCTGCGCAGGCTCGAAGGTCCGCCGCTGCCGTTCCGCAAGGTGTGACGAATCAAGCTGCGACACATCACGAGGGAGGATTTGACATGACGATTTCGGCACAGCGTCCCTATCGCGGCGTCTTCCCGGTGGCGCCGACGATCTTCGACGCCGGCGGCAACCTCGACCTCGACGGACAGCGGCGCTGCGTCGATTTCATGATCGATGCCGGCTCGCACGGCATCTGCATCCTCGCCAACTTCTCCGAGCAGTTCGTGCTGACCGATGCCGAGCGCGAGACCGTGATGCATGCGGTGCTCGAGCACGTCGCGGGTCGCATTCCCGTGATCGTCACCACCACGCATTTCTCCTCGGCGGTGTGCGCCGCGCGCAGCCGCGAGGCGGAGGCCGCCGGCGCCGCGATGGTGATGATCATGCCGCCCTATCACGGCGCGACCTTCCGCGTTGGCGAGCCGGGCATCTACGAGTTTTATCGGGTGGTGTCGGACGCCATCAACATCCCGATCATGATCCAGGATGCGCCGGTCGCGGGCACGCCGCTCTCGGTGGACTTCCTGGCGCGGATGGCGAAAGAGCTCGCCAATGTCAGGTACTTCAAGATCGAGGTGCCGATGGCCGCGGGCAAGCTGCGCAGCCTGATCGAGAAGGGCGGCAGCGTGATCGAGGGACCGTGGGACGGCGAGGAGGCGATCACGCTGATGGCCGATCTCGATGCCGGCGCCACCGGTGCGATGACCGGCGGCGGCTATCCCGACGGCATCCGCCAGATCATGGATCCGTTCTTCGCCGGCCGCCGCGACGAGGCCGTGCAGGCCTATGCCCGCTGGTTGCCGCTGATCAACTACGAGAACCGCCAATGCGGGCTGCAGGCCTGCAAGGTGCTGATGCGCGAGGGCGGCGTCATCAAGTCGGACGCGGTGCGGCACCCGTTGCAACCGCTGCATCCCGCGACGCGCGCCGGGCTGATCGAGATCGCGCGCACGCTCGATCCGGTCGTGCTGCGCTGGGGGCGATAAGAGCGATTACGCGTCCCACGTCACCGGCAAGTCCAGCAGGCCGCGGAATGCCCAGCCGCCGATCCGGGGCGGTTTGTCCGCGATCAGGCGCAGATTGTTCAGCCTGTCGAAGATCGCCGGCAGTGCGACGTCGGCGACCATGGCGCGCGAGGCCCAGGCGCCGGCGCAGAAATGCGGACCGGCGCCGAAGGCGATGCTCTTGCTGGCGTCGCGGCGCACATCGAATGCATCAGGCTTGTCGAAATGCTTCTCGTCGCGGTTCGCCGAGCCGAACATCAGGAACACGCGCTCGTTGGTCTCGAATGCGACGTCCCTGATCGTCCAGGGCTTTGCGATCCGCCGAGGCGACATCCCGATCGGCGAGATCCAGCGCGCATACTCCTCGAACACCTGCAGCCACGGGATCGCGCCGCTGGTCGCCAGCGCCAGCTGATCCGGGTGGGTCAGCAGCGCCCACACCGTGCCGGCGATCGCGTCGCGCGGCTCGTTCTGGCCGCCTGAGATCGCGAGCTTGATGTTGGCGCGCACGCCCTCCATCGGCATGTTGGTCTGCAGCAGCACGCCGAGCAGGCTGAGGTCGGGCGTCTTGCGCAGTCTAGGGACCATGTCGTCGATGGCGGCGTCGATGCCCGAGGTCGCCGCATGGCAGCGCGCCTCGATCGCGGGATCGCCGACATAGTTTGCGATGCCGTCGATCATGCCCTGCGACCAGGCGTTCATGTCCTGGAAGCGCATATTGGTGAGGCCGGTGATCGATTTCAGGCATTCGGCCGCGAACGGCAGCGCGAAGGCCTGCACGAAATCGACGACGCCGTCCGGCGCTAGTTCATCAAGGATGCGCGTCGCGTGTCCGGCGAACTGTGCGGTCCAGTGCGATCTGACGGTCTTCGGCGAGATCGCCGGGAAGATCGCCTTGCGCTCGTTCATGTGCGCATCGCCGTCCTTGCGCATCATGTTGTGGCCCATGAGCTTGTTCATCAGCCCCTCGGGCTGGTGCGAGGAGAACACGTCGATCTGCTTCTCGGAGACGAAGATGTCGTCGCGGTTGCACAGCAGCGTGCTGCCGAGCTGCGGCACGAAGGCGATCGGCGCCTCCTTGCGCATGCGCGCCAGCGTCGGATAGGGATCCTGCCAGAAGGCCGGGACATCGATGTCGAAATGGGGAGCAGTGCTCACGACGTGATCTCAGGTTGGCCTCAGGTTTCGAACCAAGCATAGGCCGGCAGACGCGACCGGTCTGTCCCCACCGTTGGGGACAGAGGTTGCCGCGTAGGCTCCTCAGTTCAGCTGGCGCGCGGATGCCATCAGCCGTAGTGCGATCGCGAACAGCTCGTTCTGCGAGGAGATGCCGAGCTTGTCATAGGCGCGCTTGCGATAGGTGAGGGCGGAGTGCAGCCCGATGCCGAGCTCGGCGGCGATCGCTTCCGAGCTGAGACCCGAAAGGATGCCGAGGCACACCTCCTTCTCGCGGCCGGTCAGTCTGGCGAGCGGTTCGGCGGTCGCAAACAGGGTCGTCAGCCGCGCGATCGGATCGGCATCCGCTGCCGGGTCGCGCTGGAAGTGCCGCGCCACAGCTGCGGTCAACGCGGGCGCGACCGCGGCGAGGCGCGCGATCTGCTCGCGGCTGAAGCGGCCTTGCGCGGTGATCTGGTAGAAATTGACGTAGAAGCAGGTGTCGCCAGTCCAGATCGCCGAGGCGAACTTGTCGACGATGTCGGAATCGTCGAAGAAGATCTTGCGGTAGCCGTCGCTGTACATGCGGCGGGCAAAGGTCGGCAGCACGATCGGCACGGCTTGCGCCTTGCCCTCGAACACCGCGTCGCGGTTCGGGTCAGCCTGATGGAAATGTTCGGAATAGGCGATCCCGAGGTCGCGCCCGGTCGGGATGTTGCCGACGTCGAGCAGGCACGCGGCGGAGCGCGGGCCTGTGAACGAGAACACCATGCAGTGACCGACACCGGCGACGCGGCGCAACGCGCCGATCAGGGCCTGCGGAAAACTGTCGCGGCCGATCGCCAGCAGCGCCGGCGTGATGTCGCTGACGACCGAAGTCTTGAAGGCGTAGTCTGCCTTCATGGTGTCCTCCCGTGTTTCGGGAAGACTAGCAGCGACATTGCCGGCGTGGAAGCGGTGCGCCAGGCGCTAGTCATGGCGTTTCGCACCAAGGAGGCCCATTCCCTCGTCATTCCCCGGTGCGCAATTGCGCACCTGAGGGCCCGACGCTGCGCGTCGCCCCGGAATGACGACCGTGGGAAATCGCGTCAGGCGCCCGGCACCTGGTCGAGGAAGCCGGTGATGCTCCTGATCCGGCCGTCCTTCAGCATGGCGAAGTCGGTGCCCTTGATCGGGCTGTCGGCGCCGTCGGGCCCGAGGCCCCAGGAGAAGCGGACATGGTCGCCGAAGCCGTTCGGCTCGCCGATCAGCTTGAAGGTGAAGTCCGGGAACTTCTGCTGCACGCCCGCGATCAGCGCGTCGACGCCGTCATGGCCGTCGCCGCTCATCATCGGATCGACATAACGCGCATCGGCGGTCCAGTTCTCGCTCAGCATCTCGCGCCGCCGGCTCGGCGTCCGCTCGTTCCAGAGCTCGATATAGCGGCGGGCGATGGTGGTGTGGTCGGTCATGGTGCTCTCCTTCTGATGGCCGGACTGTGCGGCTGTTCCGGACTATCGAAGGTTCGCCTGCGCCGATCGATTACCTCTGACGTCATGCGGCGCGTAACGGATGCGCAAGTCACGGCCTGATGTAAGCCTCCGGATCACCGCGCGCGTGCGCCTCCATCGCATCGAGGAAGCATCGCACCTTGGCTGGGACGAATTGCCGCGCCGGCAGCAGCGCGTGCACGTTGAGCGGCTCGCAGGCATGGTCCGGCAGCAGCCGCCTCAACTCGCCGGCCGCGACCGCGGCGCGGGTGTAGCTCGCAGTGACCCGCAGCACGCCATGCCCGGCGAGCGCCGCCTGCAGGCGGACGTGGGCATTCGAGCTGGTCAGCCGCGCGCGATCCACCGCGAGATGCTCGACCACGCCGCCGGGAGCGGTGATCGCCCATGGCGGATCGCTGGGACCGGTCAACAGCGGCAGCTTTCTCAGTTCGTCCAGCGTGCGCGGCTCGCCGAACTTCTCCAGCAGCGCCGGTGCCGCGAACAGGCCGCGCTCGAGGGTGAAGACGCGGCGGATCACGATGCCGGCCGACGGCAGCGGCGCCTCCAGCATCGCGAACACGATGTCGTAATTTTCGGCGATCGGGTTGACGATGTCGTGCTCGACATCGATCCGGATCGCGAGCTCCGGATAGCGGGCCATCACGGCGCAGGCGACCGGCCCTGCGTGATGCGCGCCGAATTCGTAGGGCGCCTTGATGCGCAGGGTGCCGGCGACCGCGCTGGACATCGCCAGCGCCTCGCTGTGGGTGTCGTGCAGCGCGGCGAACAGCGGGCGGACCTTGCGATAGATGGTCTCGCCGGAGTCGGTCAGCCGCAGATGCCGCGTGGTCCGCTCGATCAGCCGCAGGCCAAGATTGGCCTCGAGACGCTGCACCGCAGCACTGAGGCTCGATTTGGGATGTCCGAGCACACGCGCGGCCGCGGTGAAGCCGCCATGCTCGACAACTTCGCAAAACAGCTCCCAGTCGCGCCACTCCATGGCCGATTGTCCATCCAGCGGTACAGTGTGTCCAGCCAAATCGGACTATCCCGATGACCGGGATCACCTAACCTCATTGCAAGCAATAGTGCATTGGGAGGCTGACATGGCTGACGACGGAATTTTCCTGCGCAACGCCTGGTACGTGGCGGCGCTGAACCACGAGCTGATCGACGGCAAGAAGCTGGCGCGCACCATCCTGGAGCGGCCGATCGTGATCTATCGCGGCGCCAGCGGGAAGGTGGTCGCGCTCGACGACCGTTGCTGCCATCGCGCCGCACCGCTCTCGATGGGGCGCGTCGAGGGTGACGACATCAGGTGCATGTATCACGGCATGAAGTTCGCGGCCGACGGCAAGTGCATCCAGATTCCGGGCCAGGACGCGATCCCGGCCAAGCTCGGCGTGCGCAGCTATCCGGTGGTCGAGCGCTACAACATGATCTTCATCTGGACCGGCGATCCCGAGAAGGCCGATCCGAAGCTGATCCTCGACTATCCGCCGCTAGAGGATCCCAAATGGCGCGGCCTGCCGGGCTACATGCACTACAAGGCCAATTGGCTCCTGATCGTCGATAACCTCAGCGATTTCGCGCATCTCGCCTTCGTGCACACCAACACGCTCGGCGGTTCCGAGGAATACGCCTACAAGACCAAGCCGGTGGCGATTGAGAAGCTGGACGACGGCTTCCGCGTCGAGCGTTGGCACATGGGCGCCGATGCGCCGCCCTACCACAAGAAGGTGATTTCCAACCGCGACGACAAAGTCGATCGTCGCAATATCGGCCGCATGATCGTGCCGGGCATCTTCACGCTCGACACGACATTTGCGCCGGCAGGGCAGGGCGTGGAGAAGGGCGTTCAGGTTCCGGGCACGCGGCAATACCGCAACGCGCAGTTCATGACGCCGGAGACGCGCTCGTCGACGCACTTCTTCTGGAACTATTTGCACGATTTCGACATCGACAATCCGAACATTTCGCTGTCGCTGCGGCATTCCCTCGAGGAGGCCTTCAACGAGGACAAGGATTTCATCGAAGCGCAGCAGAAGGTGCTCGACGTTGATCCGGATTATCAGCTGCTGGCGATCGGGGCGGACGCGCCGCTGACCTATTTCCGCTGGCTGTTTGCGCGCAGGCTCGAGGCGGAAGAGGCTACAGCACGCGCCGCGTAGTCACCGAAACGATGGCCGCCGCTCTGCAGCAAGCCGCGCCGGGATCGCGAGATCGTGACATCCCGGCGTGGCTGCTCCAGCGGGTTCGGCGTAAGCTGAACAACCTGAATTCGCCGGTTCTTGATCAGCGTCAAGGTTTCGATCCTCGCCGGCTTAAGTATCCCGATAGCGATCAACCGGTGAATGAGCTTGCCCGAAGAGGCGGATCCATCAGAGCGAAGTGCGAGCACCAGCTGGGCGGAGCACGCTTGGCTATGGCCGTTTGAAGCCACGCGCTTGGCACTCGATATCTACTCGCGCTGGTATCTCGATCGCGGGCCCGAGCCGACAGATGCGCCGGGCGAGGCGGCGCTGTCGTGGACGACAGCCAATTCGGTCGCGCTGCAATTGCCGTCGATGCGCCTGCTGGACTTCTCGAAAGCGGTCGAAGGCCGGCCGCTGCTGGTCTGCGCGCCCTACGCGCTGCATCGTGCGAAGATAGCGGATTTTGCCCCCGGCCACAGCTTGATGGAAGCGTTACAGCAGGCGGGCATTGCACGTCTCTATCTCACCGATTGGCGCTCGGCGACCCCGGAGATGCGATATTTCTCGATCGACACCTATCTGTCCGATCTCAACGTGGCCGTCGACACGATCGGGCCGCCAGTCGATCTTGCTGGCCTCTGTCAGGGCGGATGGCTGGCGCTGCTCTATGCAGCACGTTTTCCCGGCAAGGTACGGCGGCTCGTGCTTGCAGGCAGCCCGGTCGACGTCTCGGTGCCATCCGAGCTGTCCAAGATGGTCGCCTCGCTTCCGCAGCAAAGCTTCGAGGCAATGGTGCGCCAGGGAGAGGGGATCGTCAGCGGCAAGCACATGCTGCAGATCTGGAGCCTCCCGCTCAGCACGCCTGACGTGGAAGCGGCTCTGCAGCGGCAACTCGACGACAAGTCGGAGGATGCACGGGCGCTGCTCGAACGCTTCACGCGCTGGAACGACGAGACGCTTGATCTGCCGGGCACCTACTACCTGGAAGTGACCGACTGGATCTTTCGCCAGAACCGGATCGCGGCTGGAAATGTCGTCGCGCTTGGTTGCAAAATCGATCTTGATACAGTGAAATTGCCAGTATTCGTGCTCGCGGCGGAGAACGACATCGTCGTTCCACCCGATCAGGCCTTTGCGACAATCGGGCTGTTAGGCACGCCGCCGGCGTGGCTGCAACGCGGCATCGAGCCGTGTGGTCACCTCGGCCTGTTCATGGGCTGCAAGGCTCTGGCTGGTTCGTGGCGTCGGATTGCGCGTTGGCTTCAGTCCGATCTCGGTGAGGCCGCGGCCGAGCGATCGCGGATCAGCGCATGAGGTGCCAATGAAATGCCCCGAACTGCGATTTGCAATCCGGGGCATCTGTCGCGATGACCTGCGTCGCGCCTACTTCGCTGCGACAACCATGATCTCGACATTGTATTGCGGCGCCGCGAGCTTGGCCTCGACGGTGGCGCGGGCCGGGGTGTTACCCTCCGAGACCCAGCCGTCCCACACCGCGTTCATCTCGGGGAACGTCTTCATGTCGGTGATGTAGATGGTCGCGCTGAGCAGCTTCGACTTGTCGGTGCCGGCCTTGGCGAGGTGGCCGTCGATGATCGACAGGATGTCCTTGGTCTGGTCGGTGACGCTGCCGCCGGCGGCCTTGCCGGCGACGACGCCGGCGAGATAGACGGTGTTGCCGTGCACGACGGCCTGGCTCATGCGCGGGCCGGTTTCGAAACGCTGAATGCTCATTTGGGTCTCCACTTGACTGGCGGGCATGTCTATGGCGTTTCCGAGCGAAGTCGCTACCGGTTCGCGTGAAGAAAACGCGTCAAGACAAGAGATCGAGAGGTTGGTTCTGATTTTGATCAGAGCCAGACCTCTAGCGCGTCAGGGCGACCGCCGCCACTGCGCATTTTGCAACCGCGCATCTCACGGAAAGCGCGCAAAGAACGCCCAAATCGTGTCGGCGCCGTCGATGTCGCCGTTTTGGGGACCGAGCAGCGTCGCCGCCAATTTCGTAAAATGCGCGTCCGGGAAGTGGCCGGGCATGCGATGACCGCCGCCATTCACGCGGTAAAGCACGACGTCACGTCCCTGCGGGCAGGCCGAGTCGATCCGCGTGACGGTCGATTGATCGGACGGATTGCGGTCGGGCAGATCGGTGGTTGCGGCGTCCCTGGTCTCACAGCCATCGACGCGTCGCCAGAATTCCAGCGTGCGCTCGGTCGACCAGAACCCGTCGACGGCGAAGTAGCTGGTGCCGCGGCCGCCCTGATAGGGGATCAGCGGGTCGACGGTGCCGTTCATCAGAAGCATCGGGACCGGACGCGTGGGCCGGCAGGCGCGGGCGGATTCATCGGTCAGGTTCATGACGACGCTGGCCGCCGCGGCGAACAGGTCGGCGCGTTCGCAGGCCAGCGTCATGGCCATCGCGCCGCCGTTGGAGATGCCGGTGACATAGATGCGCCTGGGATCGGCGATGCCGTCGCCCACCAGCTTCGCGATCAACTGGGTGATGAAGGCAACGTCGTCGGTGCCCTCCGGCGGCGGATTGCCGGCGCGCCGCTGATCCGGCCGGGAGTCGGCCCAGGCATGGTTCAACCCATCGGGATAGACCGCCGCAAAGCCGTCGCGCCTGGCGATCAACGGCCACGACGTCCGCGTGATCATATCGGCACTGCTTTGGGTCTTGCCGTGCAGCACGATGACGAGCGGCGCCGGCTTCGCGGCCGGAGCCTGCAGCGTGAATGTTCGCGTCGTGCCGCTGATGACAAGCGAATCCGCAGCCGCCGACACACTGCTCAATGCAAGTGCGCCAGCCAAAACCAGTAAGCCGATTGGGCACCGTCGCATCGCCAAAGAAACCCGCCTTGCTGCGGCGATTGCAGCACGCCGGCGAGGCGGGTTCAACCGGTCTGTCCGGAGCCTGGCGTCACGATCAGGTTGGCGTCTTCAGCGCACCGGCCCAGCGCGCGAACAGCGCGATCTGTTCGGCCGGCCAGGCGCCGTCGCACGGCATGGTGCCGGCCTCGAGGCGGGCCAGGATCTGCCGGCAGTGTTTGGCGACATCCGCCTCCTTCCAGAGATCGAAGGCGAACAGCATCGAGTTGCGATCCATCGGCCGGAACAGCGGCCGGATATGCTGCTCGAATTGCACCGGCTCATCTGGACCGGGCAGCGCGACGCTGACCTCGCTCGCGACATGCGCATCGCCCGCGCTGGCCGACGGCCGCGCGGCCGGCGTTGCGTTGCAGACCCACCACCAGCGCGGCACCGGCATGTTCGGCGGCGGTTTTGCGCCGGTGCCGGAATTCTCCACCGCGATCCGCGAGCCCCATTCGATATAGGCGACGAATGCCGCGCGGAATTCCGGATCGGACGGCAGCCCGGCATCGTCGGCGCTCTGCACCATGTAGGTGGCCCACAGCGCGCGCTGCTCCGGCCTGATCTCCTTGCCGATGTGCTGCGACACCATCCGCCGATAGCCGCCATAGCGTTCGGTGTAGAAGCGCGGCCCGCCGAACACCTCGCTGAGCCACGCCGCCACCCGTTCGGGATGATCCGGCGACATCTCGGCGAACAACGGGGAGAGCAGCGGATCTTCCGGCACGTAGCGGCTGTAGAAGATGCGCGTCATGTCGAGTAGCGCCGGATAGCCGCCGGCCCATTCGAACAGCGTCGGCTCGCGCATCGGGTCCGGAACCGGGTCGTGAAACCCGACATTCCAGTGCATGCCGCTGCAAAACGGCTTGTTCAGCGACGAGCCGCATCGGCACAGGCTGACATGTTCCTGCGATGCACCCGCATTCCCCGTGATCGGCGCGCCGTCCTCGTCGACCAGTTCGACCTGGCCGGTGACGCGATAGGGACCATCCTTCGACACTTCGATCTGTGGCGGCCGGTCGATGTCGGACAGGTTGGCATCCCGCGCCGGGCCAATGCCGATGCCGAGCGCGCCCGATGGGCATCTGCGCACCGCATTGATGAGGTCGTCGAGGCGCGCGCCGCTCGGCGCGACGAAAGGCTCCTCGCCGAGACGGAACACCGAGTTGAGCCGGTCGGTGCAGAAGCCGGAATGCGCGCAGGTGCCGCGATTGTCCAACACGTAGGCCTGCTGCCCCGCATAGATTTCGAGCTTGTCGGGCACGCGCCGCGGATCCCTGGCGTCGGTGAAGCCGCGCGTGACGTGGCTGTCGTCACAGAACGGCTTGGTTTGCGATTGCCCGCAACGGCAGAGCCGCACCGGCGCGTCGGCTGCAACGGGCACACCGAGATGATCGACGATCGGAATACCGGGATCGGGTTCGTAAGGCCCGTTGCGCCTGATGATGATGCGCGTGGGCCCGTGATGCTTGTTGTTTGGGCCTCGGGCGGAATTGTTGTCTGTCATGCGTTGCAGTGATCCCTAAGCTCGCCCAACCCGTGCAAAGCGTGCTTAGATGGATCGACGGCGGCGCTCAACGAACCAGATGGAAAGTGCCGCGGGAGGGTTGCGATGATCCGCAAGACCAAGCGCAAATATGGCTGCCCGGTCGAGTTCTCGATCGATCAGCTCAGCGGCAAATGGAAGACTGTGATCCTGAGCCGGCTGAAGGTGCGGCCGATGCGCTATGGCGAACTGCGCCACGACATTCCGCAGCTCAGCGACAAGGTCTTGACCGAGCGCCTGCGCGATCTCTGCAATTCGGGCTTCGTCAAGCAGGAGCGCGGCGGCGGCTCCTCGCGCTATTGCCTGACCAAACGCGGCGAGATGCTGAAGCCGATGCTGCAGGCGCTCTACGATTGGGGCGAGGCCAACGCCGACACGTTCGGCGTGCGGTTTCTCGGTGCGGAGGCGGACTAGTCCCGCTGCGCAAGGGTAGCGATGTGCGGCGGGACCACTTCGTCATTGCGAGCGAAGCGACGCCTAAGTGAATGTCCGGCACGGGCCAAGTTCGGAAATGCTTCGCAGGCCCGACCGGTCAGGCTGGTAGAGCCTGTACGCGCCGCCCGCGACGGTGCGCCCGGTGCAGGGTGTCGCGCGGGATGGCGCAAGGTATCTTTTCAGATTGCGGATCGGTTCTAACCCGCCCAATGCCTCGCTAGGCAAGAATATGTTTCTGCATTCGCGGGCGATACTGCTGTGCGAATACCTGCGCGACGAGTTCGCGCCGGCTGTTGACCCCGACCTTCTCGAAGATGGCTTTGAGGTGCTGCTGGACCGTGAGGTTGGAAATTCCAAGCCTCACTCCGATCGCCGCGGTCGAGACGCCACGCAACACCAGCCCCGCCACCTCGGACTCGCGCCGCGTGAGACCGTAGGCTTGCAGGAGCAGCGGGGCGAGTTCGGCCGGGCGCGCCGGCTCTAGGATCACAGCGGCGTGTCCCGCCGGGTAGCGCCCTAGTAGCCGCGTGGCATGCACCACCAGCCACTGACCTGACGAGGTTTGCACGCGCGCTCGTGGCACGAGGTCACGCGGCGCCTCGCCGTCTCGCTCCAGCGCTGCCAGGCGGCCAACCGTTCCGTAAATGACCGGCGGAAGTTCGCGCCGGCTCGACCGATCGGCGATTTCGGCGAGCCAGCGCTCTCCGGCTGGCGTTGCCGCTACAAGCGACAGATCGTCCGCCAAGACCAGAAGCCCCGGGCCGTCACTGTCGGTCACGTCGACAGCCTGTTCGAGCAACAGCGCCGCGCGCAGCCCCGAGGCCAAATGCGGTGCGAGATCGCGGAGCAGACTTGCTTCCTCGGCCGTGAAATTCGATCCCGTGCGATCTCGGTGCAGGCACATGAAGCCCCAGCACGAGCCGCCCGAGTGTAGGGCCGCTCGCAGCTCGTCGCCAAAGCCGAAAGGTACGCAAATATTGCGATAGCGCGGACTCTGCTCCAGCCGACCGCTGGTGGCGCGGTACAAACTGTTGACCGACGGGCGCCCCGCGGCGAGTTGCGCCCACTTATTGACGTCATTCTCCAGGAACTCGTTTTGGACAAACAGCGGCGTAGCTTGTTCCGGAATCTGCTCGACCAGCGCGCTCGTGAACAGAAGAGTGGCCGGATCTGCGGTCGCAAACCAGAATGAATCGACCGGCAACACCCGGCGCATCCGTCGCATCGTCTCGGTGCGCAGCCTCACCGAATCGAGCCCGCTATGGCACAGATGAGCGACGTCCTGGCGAGCGATCGCTACGGCGTTGGGGCTCAGCATAGGCTTCTCCCGTGCTGATCGCACGAAGGTCGACGTTGCCCCGCCAATCCGCGCAGCCTACCACAATTCTGGTATGGTGCAGCCCCTTCCCTCCCGCCACTTTTGCCGTGCGATGCCGCCCACTGGGCCGACCTTCAGCCGTCGCGGCCCGCGAAGGAGGCGGTGTCAAATCTGAGGAGGTCTTAGCATGGCAGCTGTTCTCAGCGACAATGCGTCACCCCACAACCCGCCGATCACCATCCGCGCCATCCGACCGGTGGACGTCGAAGATTGCGCCCGCGCGGCCTATGCAGCGCATACCACCGTGGCGGCCGCCCACAACATTCCCTGCGAGCATCCCTCGCTCGAATTTTCGGTCGGAATGGTCACCAACAAGGTCAAAGACCCAAATGCTGTGGGCTTCGTGGCCGAGCGCGACCAGCAGATCGTCGGCAGCATCTTTCTCAATACCTTCCCCGACACACCGGTCGCGGCCATCGGGCCGCTGACAGTCGAGCCGGCGACCGAAGGCAGCACCGCCGGCCGGCGGCTGATGCAGGCGGCACTCGACGAGGCGCGTCAGCGTGGCATCGTGCAGGTGCGACTCGTGCAATCGCCGAGCCATCTACGCTCGCTCGCACTCTACATGAAGCTGGGCTTCGAGGTGCGCGAGCCGTTGGTGCTCGTCAGCGGCAAGCCATCGGGACAGGGCACCGCAGGGTGCGATGTGCGTCAGGCGACAATAGATGACATTCCCAGCTGTAACCGGCTGTGCATTGCCACGCACGGTTTCGCCCGCAGCTTCGAGCTGCGCTCGGCGATTGAGCAGAAGGCCGCGCGCGTTGCGGCGCGCGGCAATTACATCAGTGGCTATTCGACCGGCCTGGGTTTCCGCGGCCATGCCGTTGCAGACACGGTCGAGGATTTGAAAGCGCTGATCGGTGGCGCGCCCGTCATCATGGGGCCCGGATTCTTCGTTCCGACGCGAAACGGCGAGCTGCTGCGCTGGCTGCAGGCCGCCGGCTTCCGCGCGAACTGGCCGGCGACCCTCATGACGCGTGGGCCTTACCAGGAGCCTGCCGGAGCCTTCCTGCCCTCCATCGCGTTTTGAGCGGGGCTCGACCCTCGGGATAGCACTCAGGCTCACATGTCGCGTAAGGCCGACGTGGCGCACGAATAAGCGCTCGAGAGTCACGGTAGCGTGCTCTGGCTTAGAATGGCGCGCCACGGCCGATGAAGATGGGCACTACTGCTTCGCGATTCCCCTATGATGTTGCGGCCCGCGATGCGTTCCAATTGGCAAGTCTGCGATGGTCCGCCACAGCCTCCCGGATAGACGCCAAGTGCCAATTGCAGACATGCGCCAACGGCACGATCTTGAGCGGCTGCACCCTCCCGTCACTGATCCAGGCGCCCGACACACGCTGCTCCCGCCGGCAGCGCCGCCTCTGCGGGTAACACAACCTCGTTGATAAACTTCGCGGCCCCTCCGGGAAGGGAGGAGCCGGATGCCAGCGCCATCACGAGGTTACGGTCCGGAAAGTTCAAAATGAGCTGGCTCTGCGAGCCGGAAGCAAAATAGGCCGGCGACCCATCGTGTGTCGGCCTTGTCCACCATAGGTATCCGTAACCGGCGTGGACCGGCTCACCGCCGTCGCTGTGCGCGTGGAGATGAGAGTAAGCCATGGCGGGACATTTGCATTAATTCGGAATAATAGAAATATATCCCTGAGTTGCCCGACGTGTCAAGTTGCTGGTCGAACGCAGGCCACTGCCGGCTACTTTGCATGGGGTTGTTTTCGATATTTTGGCAGCGCCCTGCGACGAACGGATTTCCGGCCGGAACCATCAGCGAGGAAAATGCGTTCACGCGGGGTGTTGGGGGCAATCAACACAAGGAATGCTCATGCGCATCTTTACGGCATCCGTCATCGCTGCGGCGCTCTCGCTTGGAACACCGGCTTGGGCGCAAGTGCAGGGAACGCAACCGAAAACGCCGCCGCAGGCTCAATCTGACGAGTCCACCGTCATCCGGAGCATACAGGTCGTGGACGTCAAGGAACTGCAGCCTGAGGTCCGGTCAAAGGTCGAGGCTGTCGTCGCAAAGGCAAGCGAGGACGACCTGAAGAACCTGCGGGGTTCCATCGACGCGTCCCAGGAAGCCGTATCCGCGCTCAAGGCGAAGGGCATGAGCTCGGCACAAGTTGTCGCCGTCAATCTCAGCAACGGCGTCCTGACGCTTTTCACCAAGACGGCCTGAAGAAACTCGGACTCAACAAGAAGACCCGCCGGTTCACGCCCGGCGGGTCTCGACTAGCCCACCGCCTTCGCCGCCGCACGCCCGGCGTTGCGGCCGGAGAACAGGCAGCCGCCGAGGAATGTTCCCTCCAGCGAGCGATAGCCGTGCACGCCGCCGCCGCCGAAGCCGGCGGCTTCGCCGGCTGCATAGAGTCCGCGGATGATCTGGCGATCATTGCCGAACACGCGCGAATCGAGGTCGGTCTCGAAGCCGCCGAGCGTCTTGCGGGTGAGGATGTTGAGCTTCACCGCGATCAGCGGGCCGTGTTCGGGATCGAGGATGCGGTGCGGCTTCGCGGTGCGGATCAGCCTGTCGCCGATATAGCGCCGCGCGTTGTGCAGGTTCATCACCTGCGCGTCCTTGACGTAAGGGTTGGTGATCTCGCGGTCGCGCGCCTCGATCTGGGTCTTGATGGCGTCGAGCCGCAAGAGGTCGTTGCCGGCGAGCTTGTTCATGGCGCCGACGAGCTCAGTGAGATTGTCGCGCACGATGAAGTCGGCGCCGTGCTGCTTGAAGGCTTCCACCGGTGCCGGCGCGCCCTTGTTGGTGGCGCGCTTGATCGTCATGCGCCAGCTTTTTCCGGTGAGGTCGGGGTTCTGCTCCGAGCCCGACAGCGCGAACTCCTTCTTGATGATACTCTGGGTCAGGATGAACCACGAATAGTCGTAGCCGGTGCTCATGATGTAGTGCAGCTGCCCGAGCGTGTCGGAGCCCGGGAACAGCGGCGCCGGCAGCCGCTTGCCGGTGGCATCGAACCACAGCGACGACGGTCCCGGCAGGATCCGGATGCCGTGGCGCGGCCAGATCGGGTTCCAGTTCTGGATGCCCTCGACGTAATGCCACATCCGGTCGCGATTGATCAGCCGGCCGCCGGCTTGCTCGGTGATCCCGATCATGCGGCCGTCGACATGTTCGGGCACGCCCGAGATCATGAACTTCGGCGGCTCACCGAGCCGCTTCGGCCAATTCTGCCGCACCAGATCGTGATTGCCGCCGATGCCGCCCGAGGCGACGATCACCGCCTGCGCGCGCAGCGAAAAATCACCGACGACGTTGCGCGAGGAGCTCTTGCCGCGCTCGACATCAGATGGTTCCAGGATCGCGCCGCTCACGCCATCGACCGTGCCGTTGCTGATGCTGAGCGCATCGACGCGATGGCGGAACTTGAACACCAGTTGTCCGCTCCTGGCGGCCTCGCGCGCGCGGCGCTCGAACGGCTCGACGATGCCGGGGCCGGTGCCCCAGGTGACATGGAAGCGCGGCACCGAATTGCCGTGGCCCATGGCGTCGTAACCGCCGCGCTCGGCCCAGCCGACCACCGGGAAAATGCGGTGGCCCATCGCGCGCAGCCAGTCACGCTTCTCGCCCGCGGCGAACGCGACATAGGCTTCGGCCCATTTGCGCGGCCAATGATCCTCCTCGCGATCGAAACCGGCGGTGCCCATCCAGTCCTGCAGCGCCAGTTCGACGGAATCCTTGATGCCGAGCCGCCGCTGTTCCGGCGAACCGACCAGGAACAATCCGCCAAACGACCAGAAGGCCTGGCCGCCGATGCTCTGTTCCCCTTCCTGGTCGAGCACGATGACGCGCTTGCCTGCGTCGGCGATCTCGGTTGCGGCGACCAGACCGGCAAGTCCGGCGCCGATCACGATCACATCTGCATCGTCAGCCATTTTGATTTCCCCCGTCCCGCCGGAATTCAAGACCGCGTCGTTGTGCGCGGTCAACGTCAAATGGACCTTGCCTGTGGCGGCGAGGCACCAAATGGTTGTGGCAAGTTGTTCCAGTTTGGGACCTTTTCCACACGCCACTGCAGCGTGCGCGCAACACCCAATTTGAATTTGTTTTGACCGGCTTCCCTCGTCTGGACAAAAATCCGCGGCCGCAACACGCTCACGATTGTCTTGCATCACAGACCAAACAGATTCGGTTTCGACTGGGGCTGGCCAAAATGAAGTTGATGACGGGGTTGCTCGCTGCGGTTCTCCTGCTGGCGGGAATGGGGGCGTCTCAGGCAGTGGTCAGGATCGCCGACGATCGCGGCGGCAAGATCGGCATCTATGTCGACAAGTATCAGGACCTGCGCACATCGGGCGAAACCGTGATCATCGACGGGCTGTGCGCCTCGGCCTGCACCATCGTGCTCGGCAAGGTCCCGCATGACCGGATCTGTGTGACCTCACACGCCAGTCTCGGTTTCCATGCCGCCTGGGATTACGGCGACAACGGCCGTCCGGTCCCCAATCCCGAAGCCACCCATATGCTGTATCTGATGTACCCGCCGGCGGTACGCAGATGGATCGCGGACCGCGGTGGCCTGACCCGGCACATGATCTTCCTGCGCGGCAAGCAACTGCAGGCGCTGTACAAGCCGTGTTACCTCAACGCCCAGGCCTCGGCGCCCAAACCCGCCGAGCCCGCGCGCTGAGCCCGATCTCGGCGAGCGTCCTCTCTCGTCAAAGCCGGCAGACCGGCATCATGAGGTTAGGGCCCAGAATCGCCTCGCTATCATTTGACGGCCTGCGATGGCCATTGCGCTTGCTGCCTGCCGGAACCCGGCTTATCTCAACCGCATGGTTCAGCCGATCTCCACCCGATCCGAGCTTGTGACGGCTCCGCAGGGCCGGGTGGCATCTGCGATCCTGTGGGGCGCTGCTGGGATCGGTGGATTGGCCTTGCTCGCCGCCGCCGCGCTCTGGTTCCACTACGGTACCGCGGTGTTTTTCGAAATGATCACGGGCGGCATCGCCGCCTGCTTCTGACAAGGACGCTCTCGCATCATGCCCCGGACCACGCGCCCATTGGTGATCTTCGCTGCCTTCGCGGGCAGTCTGGCGGTCGGCCTGTTCCTCATGTTGTGGGCGGTCGGCGGCTTGCGCACGGTTGCCGCGCCCGCCGCGATCGGCGGGCCGTTCCAGCTCACCGACCAGTCCGGCCAGACCGTCACCGACAAGAACCTGCAGGGCAAGCCGACGCTGATCTTCTTCGGCTTCACCCATTGCCCGGACATCTGCCCGACCTCGCTGTTCGAGATATCCGAGGTCCTGAAGGCGATGGGCAAGGACGCCGACCGCGTGAATGCCTATTTCGTCTCGGTCGACCCGGAACGCGACACCGCTACGGCGATGAAGGACTACCTTTCGAGCTTCGATCCGCACCTCAAGGGCCTGACCGGCGATCCCGCCGCGATCGCCAAGGTGCTGTCGAGCTACCGGGTCTACGCCAAGAAGGTGCCGCTGAAGGATGGCGACTACACGATGGATCACACCGCGCTGATCTATCTGATGGACCGCGACGGCCATTTCGTCGCGCCGTTCAATCTGAAACGGACGCCGGACGAGGCGGCGACCGATCTCAAACGGTATATCTGATCGCTTTTTCCGGTTCAGAATTAGCCCAATCGGCGCTCGCATCACGCGCCGGATGGTCTATAAGCCGTTCAATTCCCTAAAATTGCCGGTTATGCCAGATTTGTCCGCCCAGCCCTTTGTCGTCCGCTTACGCCAGCTTCGCCTGGCCGTAGGGATGATGGCGGCCGCCCTGCTGGCCTCGGCGGAGCCTGCGCTCGGGCAGACGCCCTCGGCGCCGCAGACACCGCCGGCCAAGCCGGCGCCTGCGCCGGCCCAGCCCGCCAAGCCTGCCCCCGCACAAGCGGCACCAGCGACGCCCCCGGTAGCAACGCCCCCGGCTGCTGCCGCCCCGTCTCCTCCGAACCAGCCGCCCAAGGCCGCCGAAGCCGCGCCGCAGGCGGTGCCGGGCTTCTGGGACCCGCGACGACGGCCGGATCGGCCCGACCTGTCGCGCCTCACCGTGATCCGCTTCCTGACCGAGACCGACTATCCGCCGTTCAACTTCACCGGTCCGGACGGCAATCCCGCCGGCTTCAATGTCGACCTGGCGCGTGCGCTCTGCGACGAGATCAAGGTCACTTGCACCATCCAGATGCGCCGCTTCGAGACCCTGATCGATGCGCTGGCGACCAACCGGGGCGATGCCATCATCGCGTCGATGGCGGTGACGCCGCAGCTGCGCGCCAAGGTCGATTTCACCGATCCCTATTACCGCGCGCCGGCGCGCTTCGTGTCGCGCCGCGACAATGTGATGCCGGAGATCCGCCCGGAATATCTCGAGGGCAAGAAGGTCGGCGTCATCGCCGGCACCTCGCACGAGGCCTACCTCAAGGCGATGTTCACCGACGCCGAGATCCATTCCTATCCGGATAACGACGCGCTGCGCGCGGCGCTGCGCCGCGGCGAGGTCGACTTCATCTTCGGCGATGCGATCTCGCTCGCGTTCTGGATCAACGGCACCGATTCCGCCGAATGCTGCGCCTTCTCCGGCGGCCCCTTTGTCGAAAGCCGCTATTTCGGCGAGGGCGTCGGCATCGCCGTGCGCAAGGGCAACGATCTGCTCCGGCAGTCGCTGAACTGGGCGCTGTTCCGGATCTGGGAAAAAGGCCGCTTCACCGATCTGTGGCTGCGCTATTTCTCGATCAGCCCGTTCTGAATTCGTCATTCCGGGTTCGATGCCCGCATCGCCCCGGACTGACGAAAAACTTTCCGCCGTTTTTGCATTTTGCCGCGAAAGCGTTAGTTTTCGCGGCCTTTTTGGAGAAAGCCTGAAGAATGTCCGTGATTGATCTTGCTGCCAGCCCGAGCGACCTGCGGGCGCTCGCCGAACAATCCAACGCCTGGCCGTTCGAGCAGGCGAAAGCGATTGTGGCGCGGCTGAAGAAAAATCCGAAGGACGAGGTGCTGTTCGAGACCGGCTACGGCCCCTCCGGCTTGCCGCATATCGGCACCTTCGGCGAGGTCGCGCGCACCACGATGGTGCGCCATGCCTTCCGCGTGCTCACCGAGGACAAGATCAAGACGCGCCTGCTCGCCTTCTCCGACGACATGGACGGGCTGCGCAAGGTGCCGGACAACGTGCCGAACAAGGAGCTGCTGGCGCAGCATCTCGGCAAGCCGCTGACCAAGGTGCCCGATCCGTTCGGCACCCATCCGAGCTTCGGCCAGCACAACAATGCGCGGCTGCGCGCCTTCCTCGACCAGTTCGGCTTCGACTACGAGTTCGCGAGCTCGACCGAGTATTACACCTCCGGCCGGTTCGATGCCGCGTTGCTGCGCATGCTGGAGCGGATCGAGAAGGTGATGGCGATCATGCTGCCGTCGCTGCGCGAGGAGCGCGCCGCGAGTTACTCGCCGTTCCTGCCGATCTGTCCGCGCACCGGCCTCGTGCTTTACGTGCCGGTGACGGCGCACGACGCCAAGGCCGGCACCATCTCCTATGAAGATCCCGAGACCAAGGAGAGCGTCACCGTTCCGGTCACCGGCGGCCGCTGCAAGCTGCAATGGAAGCCGGATTGGGCGATGCGCTGGTACGCGCTCGGCGTCGACTATGAAATGGCCGGCAAGGACCTGATCGATTCCGTGAAGCTGTCCGCCAAGATCTGCGCGGCGCTCGGCGGCACGCCGCCCGAAGGCTTCAACTACGAGCTGTTCCTCGACGAGAAGGGCCAGAAGATCTCGAAGTCGAAGGGCAACGGCCTGACGATCGACGAATGGCTGCGCTACGCCTCGCCGGAATCGCTGTCGCTGTTCATGTATCGCGAGCCCAAGGCGGCGAAGCGGCTCTATTTCGACGTCATCCCGCGCAATGTCGACGACTACCAGCAGTTCCTCGACGGCTTCACGCGGCAGGAGGCGCGGCAGCAGCTGCAAAATCCGGTCTGGCACATCCATTCCGGCAAGCCGCCGCAGGCCGACATGCCCGTCACCTTCCAGCTCTTGCTGACGCTGGTGTCGTCGTCGAATGCGGAGAACGCCGAGACGCTGTGGGGCTTCATCGGCCGCTATCGTCCGGGCGTGACGCCGCAGAGCCATCCGAAGCTCGATGCGATGGTCGGCTATGCCATCAACTATTATCGCGACTTCGTGGCGCCGACCAAGCAGTTCCGCGAGCCCACTGAAACTGAGCGCGCCGCGCTGCAGGACCTGCGCGATGCGCTTGCCAACATGCCGGCGGACGCGACCGCGGAAGACATCCAGAACGTGGTCTATGAGATCGGCCGCCGCGAGCCGTTCCTCGACATGGTCAAGAAGGGCAAGGATGGCCGTCCCGGCGTCTCGCTCGACTGGTTTAACATGCTCTACCAGGTGCTGCTCGGCCAGGAGAAGGGCCCGCGGTTCGGGTCCTTCGTCGCGGTCTACGGCGTGCAGAACGCAGTCAACATGATCGACGGCGCGCTGGCGCGGTCGTCGTAGTTTGAGGAACGTGTAGCCCGGATGGAGCGCAGCGAAATCCGGGAAGCGTTCCCAGCGGCCCCAGGTGTCCCGGATTGCGCTGCGCTCCATCTACGGCACCACGGCTGCGGCGTAGCGCCGCAAAATCCGGATGGCTGATCCCCGGCAATTTCAGCCGGGGTTGCGGCCGGCTTGCGCTACACTCCGTCCGACAAAATCAGCACGGCCTCCGCCAAGAGGCCGGCACAGATGGGAGCATGCGCATGCAGTTCAGGGTTTCGCCGACATCGCTGCAGGACAGTTCAAGCGCCGAGGAATGGCAGGCGCGGGTCGACCTCGCGGCCGCGCATCGGCTCGCCTATATCCATGGCTTTTCGGAAGGCATCTTCAACCATCTCACCTTCGTGGTGCCAGGCCGCACCGACCGCTACTACCAGATTCCGTTCGGCATGCATTGGTCGGAAGTCACCGCGTCGTCCTTCATGGAGGTCGGCATCGACGATGCCGAGGTGAAGCGAGGCGAGGGTGAGGTCGAGCGCTCCTGCTATTGCATCCATGCACCGATCCACAAGGCGCTGCCGCAGGCCAAGGCGGTGTTCCACACCCATATGCCGTATGCGAGCGCGCTGACCCGGCTCGAGGATCCGCGCATCAAGGAGATCGGTCAGACCGAGGTCGGGCTGTCGGAAGCGATCGCCTATGACGATCTCTACACCGGCCCTGCGCTGGATCCCGAGGAGGGCGCGCGGCTCGCCAAGGTGATCGGCAACAAGACCATCCTGTTCATGGCCAACCATGGCATCTCGACCGTCGGCGAGACCGTCGCCGATGCCTATGACCGGCTCTATTACATCGAGCGTGCCGCGCAGGTGCAGATCTATGCGATGTGGACCCAGCAGCCGCTCAAGCAATTGCCGCAGCATGTGGTCGAGAAGACCAAGCGCGATTTCCGCGACGACCATCTCTACAACGGCCCGAGCCCGGCGCAGCGGCATTTCGATGCGCTGAAGCGGGTGCTGGACCGCAAGGAGCCGGACTACGCGACGTAGGCGGAGGCAGCGAGGCGCAACCGCAATCTCCGCTGTCGTCCCTGCGAAAGCAGGGACCCCCATAGCCACAGGGTTGGGTTGTTAGAGCAGGCTGCGGCCCAGCCTTCTCCAGCAGGACGTGCGGTGGTTATGGATCCCGGGTTGCGCTTCGCTTGCCCGGGACGACACCGTTGTTGTGGCGTCTTGCGATGCCAATTACTGGCTCGCCCACACCACGCGCGCGATCCACGCGACTTCCTCGGCATCGAGCATGCGGTCGGGATGTTCCGGATTGAGCGATGCGAGTTCCAGTACCTTGCCGGTGCGTCGCTTCAGTTCCTTCACCATCACCTCGCCGCCGGTGGTGCGCACCACGACGCGGTCGCCGCGGCGGATCGCGGTCGCGGGTGACACCACGATGATGTCACCTTCGCGATAGGCCGGCTTCATCGAGTCGCCCTCAATCTCCAGCGCATAGGCGTGCTCGTCGGTGGTCGCCGGCAGCGCCACTTCATCCCAGCCCTTCCCGGCGGGAAAGCCGGAGTCGTCGAAATAGCCGCCGGCGCCGGCCTGCGCGAAGCCGAGCAACGGCACCGACTGGCCGCCGCGCGGGCCATCACCGAGCAACTGTACGAAGGTCTCCATGCTGGCATTGCTCGCGGCCAGCGCCTTGGAGAGCGATTCGGTCGATGGCCAGCGCTCGCGCCCGTCGCCGGTCACGCGCTTGGACTTGTTGAAGGTGGTGGGGTCGAGACCGGACTGCTTGGCAAGGCCGGACGGCGACAGGCCGGCGCGTTCCGCGAGCCGGTCGAGCGCGGCCCAGACCTGCGCGTGGGTCAGCGGTCGGGCGGCTTTGGACTGTTTGGCCATCGAGGACACCCCGGATGGTAGGAATTATTACCTGAAACCTGGCGTTTCCGCAAATCTGCCGTCGGATGTGTCCCCCCACCGCTTGAGTTGCGCCGCTGCCGCCGATACGGTCCCTCGCTCGCCATATGGCGTCTGGGGCATTTCCCCTCAAATCCGGATAAAACCCCAAGAGACTCAAGGACAAAAGGGAAGGCCGGCCCGTGCCCATGATCTACAAAATCACCCCCGCTTCGGCCTGGCGCGAGGCCGAGCGACAGGGCGTCTACCGGGGCAGTGCGGACGACAATCGCGACGGCTTCATCCATTTTTCCACCGCCTCCCAGGTGGCCGAGACCGCGCGCAAGCACTATCGCGGGCAGACCGGCCTGTTCCTGGTCGCGGTCGATGCCGATGCGCTCGGCGACGCCTTGCGCTGGGAGCGCTCGCGCAATGACGAACTGTTCCCGCATCTCTATGGCGAACTCGACCTCGGCGCGGTCACCGAAATCCTCAGCCTGCGCGCGCGCTCCGACGGCGGCCACGACGTTCCGGAGCTGAAGCCGTGATCCGCGCCTTCGACGCCTTCTCGCTGCCGCTGCTGCGCTGGTTCGATCCCGAAGATGCCCATCGCATGGCGATCCAGGGCCTGAAGCTGCTGCCGCCGATCCGGCAGCGGCCGGATGATCCCAAGCTCGCGGTGCGCGCCTTCGGGCTGAACTTTCCGAACCCGATCGGCATGGCGGCGGGCTTCGACAAGAGCGCCGAGGTGCCCGACGCGCTGCTGCGGCTTGGTTTCGGCTTTGTCGAGATCGGCTCGGTGACGCCGAAGCCGCAAGCCGGCAACCCGCGGCCGCGGCTGTTTCGCCTGGAGCGCGACGAGGCCGTCATCAACCGCATGGGCTTCAACAATGACGGCGCGGAAGCCGTGCTGCGCCGGCTCGCCGCGCGCGCCAGCGGCGGCGGCATCATCGGGGTCAATGTCGGGGCCAACAAGGATTCGACCGACCGCGTCGCCGACTATGTGAAGCTGATCGAGACGTTTGCCCCGGTCGCGAGCTATTTCACCGTCAATGTCTCGTCGCCGAATACGCCGGGCCTGCGCAATCTGCAGCAATCGGCGGCGCTCGACGATCTGCTGGCGCGGGTGATCGATACCCGCGAGCGGGTGCGCAAGAATGCCGGCGATTCGCCGGTGCTGCTGAAGATCGCGCCGGATCTCAGCCTCGCCGAACTTGACGATGTCGTTCATATCGCCCGCTCGCGGCGCGTCGACGGCATGATCGTCGCCAACACCACGCTGGCGCGTCCCTCGACCTTGCGCGAGGAGAACCGGGCCAGGGAGCAGGGTGGCCTGTCGGGCCGTCCGCTGTTCCGCCTCTCGACCCGGATGGTCGCGGAGACCTATGTCCGCGTCGAAGGGGCATTTCCGTTGATCGGCGTCGGCGGCATCGACAGCGGCGGCGCCGCGCTGACCAAGATCCGCGCCGGGGCCAGCCTGATCCAGCTCTATTCCTCGCTGGTCTACAAGGGCATCGGCCTGGTCGACGACATCAAGCGCGACCTGTCCTCGACCTTGCTGCGCACCGGCCGCGACTCGCTGTCGGAAATCGTCGGTGCCGATGCCGCGACCATCACCGCCGAGGATTGGCCGGTCAGGTAATTGCCCGTAGCCCGGATGGAGCGAAGCGCAATCCGGGACAGTCTCGCTGCGGCATAGGTCCCCGGATTTCGCTTCGCTCCATCCGGGCTACGCAGCTACGATTTGAACGACTTCCTCAGCAGCGCCGGATAGCGCAGGCCCTGCAGGCCGCCGCGCGCGACGTAGAAGCCGAGCAGCGCGATCCACAGCCCGGTGTTGCCGAATCCGCTGAGCGCCCACCAGGCGGCGAGGAAGATCGCGAGCGAGGCCAGCATCAAATTGCGCATCTCGCGTGCCCAGGTTGCCCCGACATAGATGCCGTCGAAGCCGAAGGCGAACACACCGGGCAGAGGTGCCAGGATCACGAACACCAGAAACTCGCGCGCATAGCGGCGCACGTCCTCGCTGGTCGTCATCAGATTGATCAGCGCCGGTCCGAACAGCGCGAACAGCGCCGACACCACCAGCGCAAAGCCGACACCCCACAGCAGCACCAGCCGGGTCGAATCGGCAAAGCCGCGTGCGTCACGCGCGCCGAAGGCGCGGCCGCACAGCTGCTGGGCGGCGTTGGCGAGGCCGTCGAGGAAGAAGGCGCTCACCAGCAGGAAATTGTTCAGCACCGAATTCGCCGCTAGCGTGACGTCGCCTTCGCGCGCGCCCTTGGCGGTGAAGAACAGGAACACGACGATCAGCGCCGCGGTGCGGACCATGATGTCGCGGTTGACGGACAGCATGCGCATGAGCTTGGCGCGGTCGAAAAGCGTGGCCGCAGGAACCGCAAAGCCTGCTTGCGAGATCCGCCACGCCACGACGATGCCGACGGCGAAACCGGTCGTCTCGGCAAGCACGGCGGCGATCGCGGCACCGGCGATGCCGGCGCCGTAGACCTGCACCAGCAGCACGGTTGCCGCCATGTTGATCAGGTTGATCACGATCTGCAGCGCCAGCGCCAGGTTGGCGCGTGCCTGCCCGACCAGCCAGCCCAGGATGACATAATTGGCGAGCGCCAGCGGCGCCGACCAGATCCGGATCATGAAATAGCTCTTGGCCGCGCGCGTGACGCCGTCGCTGCCGCCCATCAGCTGGAATGTGACCGCGGCCAGCGGCACCTGCAGCGCGATCAGCGCGGCGCCGATCAGGCCGGCGACGATGAAGCCGCGCACCAGGATCGCGGCATATTCCTGCGGCTCGCCCGCGCCCTGCGCCTGCGCGGTGAAGGCCAGCGTGCTCATGCGCAGAAAGGCGAACAGCCAGAACAGGCAGTCGAAGATCACCGAGGCCATCGCCACCCCGCCGAGCAGCGCGGCATCGTCGAGGCGGCCGATCGCCGTGGTCGAGACGATGCCGATCAGCGGCGTGGTCAGGTTGGCGACCATCGCGGGACCGGCGATGGCGAACACCTGGCGGGTCGTGATCTTCGGATGGATGGGTGCGTGCATGGCTACAGTTGCAAGGAATATGCGCTTCTATCGCGACAGCCGTCGCGCGACCATGCCGGAATTGTACTCAGAGCAATGCGGTGGCGGAGGGGCGGGCGACAGGGCATGGGATGGTCAGAACACCACGACCATGCCGTCACTCGCCGCCGTGTAGGGCAGGTCGTCGACGCGGCCGAGCATGTCGTCGCTCATATGGGTCAGCACCACACGCCTGGCGTTGATGGCCGGCAGATGCGCTTCCAGCGTCTTCAGGCTGAGATGGTTTTTGACCATTTTGTCGTAGGTATAGGCCTCAGTGATGAAGAGGTCGGCGTTCTGCGCGGCCGGGATCAGCGCGTCGGTCCACTCGGTGTCGGCGCTGTAGCTGACGACGCGGCCTTCGGCCTCGATGCGATAGGCGAGAAATGGCCCGCCGGATTCGCCATGCACCACAGGATAGGGCGTCACGCTCACCTCGCCGAAGCTGCGCCGCTCCTGCGGTGCGAGCGTGACGACGGACAGATCGAAGCGCTGTGTGGTCTTGGAGGAATGCTCGAACATCACCTCCATCACCTCTGGCAATTTCGTTTCGATTCCTTCGGGTCCGGCGATCACCAGCGGCCGGGTGCGGCGGGAGAATTGCGCGTCGAGCAGCAAGAACGGCAGGCCGGCAAAATGATCGCCGTGGAAATGCGTGATCAGGATCAGGTTGATTGCGTCGCGGTCGATCTCGAGCCGCTTCAGCGCCGGCAGCGAGGAGGCGCCGCAGTCGATCAGGAAATTGACGCGCTCGCCAGTGACATGGAAGCAGGTGTTGAAGCGGCCCCCGGAGCCGAATGCATCGCCGCAGCCGACAAATCGCAATTGCATCGGCTGCGAGCTTTCCCTTGGAGTTTCCCCTGGGATCAGCGGCCGCGCGGCGCGCCGAACAGCCGCGACAACAGCCAGATCGGGATCACGATCACGGCGCCGAGCAGGAAGTAGCGCCAGGCCCAGTTGATCGCGTCGAAGCCGAAATCCCAAATGGTCTGGAACAGCCTGCGGACGCTGTTGAGGATATTCCACGGGTCGAGGCCGATCGCGGCAAGCACGACGCCGACCAGGATCGAGAGCAGGATCAGCCGGAACGCCACCGAGAGCGGCGATCCGCCGAGAAAGCGGTACAGGCCGTCACTCTGGCTCTGGCCGGCCGGCAAGTCCCGGATGTTGTCTGGCATTGCTATCTCCCGCGGAATCGCCCGCATTATAGGTCACGGCGCAGCACATGGGAAACCCGCGAGCCGCGATCAATGGCTGCCATGCCCGTTTCGGGTTTAACTTCCTGTCATGGAGATTAACATCCGTTCAAGCATCTCCAGTCGGTCGGCTTCGCGCGGCGGCTTGTCCCAGCGCAGGCGGCTGATCCGGGGGAAGCGCATCGCGACGCCGGATTTGTGACGTGGCGAGCGTTGCAAGCCCTCGAAGGCGACTTCCAGCACCAGCCCCTGATCCGGCTCGTGCACGACATGCCGCACCGGGCCGAACTTCTCGGTGGTGTTGCGGCGGACGAAGCGATCGATCTGCAACAGTTCCTCGTCGGTGAAGCCGAAATAGGCCTTGCCGACCGGCACCAGCTCGTCGCCGGCATCGCCACGGGTCCAGACCCCGAATGTGTAGTCGGAATAATAGGACGAGCGCTTGCCGTGGCCGCGCTGGGCATACATCAGCACCGCGTCGATGATGTGCGGATCGCGCTTCCACTTCCACCACGGGCCCTTCGGGCGTCCGGGCAGATAGGGCGCGTCGCGCCGCTTCAGCATCACGCCCTCGACTGCGTCGGCATCGTCGCCGGCGCCGGCGCTCTTGGGATCGGCGCGCGCTGCGGCCAGTTCTTCCCAGCTCGCGAACGGAACCGTCGGTGACAGATCGATGCGCGGATCGTTCAGCCTGGCGACGAAAGCTTCGAGATGCGCGCGGCGTTCGATGAAGGGCAGCTCGCGCAGATCGTTTTCGCCGTCGCCGAGCAGGTCGTAGGCGCGCAAGTGAATCGGAAACTCCTTGATCAGCTTCGGCGAAACCACCTTGCGGTTCAGCCGCTGCTGCAACACGTTGAAGGTCTGCACGCGGCCGTTGCGCAGCACCAGCAATTCGCCGTCGATCGCGAATGAAGCATGATGTGGAAAAGTGTGAAGCGGTTTTCGGGAGTCATCAGGCTTCAAATCTAGAGTATCTTGCAGATGCAGCGACGGCACGAGGTCGGGGAAGCTGCCGGTGATATCCTCGCCGGTGCGCGAATAGAGCCGCGCCTGGATGTGGCCGCGCGCGTCGCGGCCGGCGACAGCCTGCACGCGGATGCCGTCCCACTTCCATTCCGCGCTGAAATCAGCGGCGTCGAGATTGGCGAAGTCGCCATCCTCGATCGCATGCGCCAGCATCACCGGGCGGAACGGCGCAGGGTCCCGGTTGAGCGGCTTGTCGCCGCGGCCCTCGAGCCAGGCGAACAATTCGAGATAAGGCGGCGACAGGCCCGGCCACATCAACTCGATCTCGTGCGGGTCCTTCTCGCCGAGCGCCGCCGCCGCGGTCTTCGCCAGCCGCGCCGAGATCCCGATCCGCATCGCGCCGGTGACGAGCTTCAGCAGCGCCCAGCGTCCGGTCTCGTCGAGCTCGTCCAGCCACTGCGCCAGCTGCGCCGGCAAATCGGCCTTGCCGAGCGTGCGTAGCGTGGTGACGACGTCGGTGAGGGTGGGAGGAGGCGGGTTGTTGTGCGTTCGCGGGGTCTCACCAACATCTCGCCCGCGGTACCCCTCTCCCTGCCCCTCCCCCGCAAGGGGGGAGGGAACCCATCGACTGGTGCGTCCCTCACCCACGTCAATCACCTCAATATCGCTGTGAGGTGAGCTCGACGGTTGGGCTCCCTCCCCCCTTGCGGGGGAGGGCTGGGGAGAGGGGTGGCCCAGGAAAGACTCGACGTAATTTGCTCCAGCCTTCGGCCACATCAGCGCGACGGTTTCCGAGAGATCGCCGACGTAATCATAGGAGTAGCCGAACAGCACCGGGTCGGCGCGTTCGGTGATCAGGTCGCGGATCAAGCCCGGCTTGGCGTGCTTGAACGACAGTGCGCCGGTCAGTGCGGCGAGCGCGTAGCCGCGGTCGGGATCCTCGGTCTCGCGGAAATAGGCAACCAGCAGCTTGATCTTGTTGTTGCGGCCCGGCTCGTAGGCGAGCCGGTCGAGCAGCTCGGCAAAGCGGTTCATGCTCTTGCCCCGCCGGTGGGCTCTGCCTCGCCGGTGATCGGTGCCATCTCGCCCTCATCCTCGTCGCCATAACCGACCAGATCGAGCGGCCGCGCGGCAAGGCCCTTGCTCTTGCACCAGTGCACCAGCGCGTCTTCCTGGCCGTGGGTGACCCAGATCTCGCCGGCGCCGGTGGCGGCGATCGTCGCCGTCAGCCCGTCCCAGTCGGCATGATCCGAGATCACCAGCGGCAGCTCGACGCCGCCCTGCCGCGCCCGGGCGCGGACGCGCATCCAGCCCGACGCGAAGGCCGTGACCGGATCGGGGAAACGCCGGGTCCAGACGTCGGAGGTCGCGCTCGGCGGCGCCAGCGTGATGGTGCCGGCCAGCTCGGTCTTCTTCATGCCGCGCGCGGGCTTGAGCTCGCCGAGCGGGATGCCGCGCTCTTGGTAATAATAGGTGATCTTCTCCATCGCGCCGTGCAGGTAGATCGGCGCGTCGTAGCCGGCCTCGCGCAGCAGTGCGATCACGCGCTGCGCCTTGCCGAGCGAATAGGCGCCGACCAGGTGCGCGCGCTCCGGAAATAGCTTGACGGACGCCAGGAGCTTCTTCACCTCATCGGCGGCATCGCCATGGCGAAACACCGGCAGGCCAAAGGTCGCCTCCGTGATGAAGACATCGCAGGGCACGAGCTCGAACGGCGCGCAGGTCGGGTCGCGCGCGTCCTTGTAGTCGCCGGAGGCGACGATCCTTGTATCCTTGCAGGTGACCGATATCTGTGCGGAGCCCAACACGTGCCCGGCAGGATGAAACGTCACCGTGACGTCGCCGAGCCTGATCTCCTCGCCGTAAGCGACCGCCTGCGTCATGCCGGCAAAGTTCTCGCCGTAGCGCAGCCGCATCATGTCGAGCGTTTCCTGGGTCGCGAGCACAGCGCCATGACCTGCCCGCGCATGGTCGGAATGGCCGTGCGTGATCAGCGCCCGTTCGACCGGCCTGACAGGATCGATGTGGAAGCCGCCGGGCTTGCAGCAAAGCCCGGCCGGGACGGGCATCAGGATGTCTTGCGGGCGCATTGTCCCTATATAGGCGATCGATCCGCGATGTTTAGCCGTCATCCGCGGGCTTGACCCGCGCTTCCATCTCCGGAAAAAGTCCGTGCTTTAATGGACGGCCAGACTTGGCCAAGATCGGTTCCCTAAGAGAAAATGGCCCCCCGCCTGTTTCTGTCCTCCGGCGACCTCGTTGCCGACCGCCGCTACGAGTTCGCGCGCGACCTGCAATTGAAGGGCGATCTGCCGGCTGCCGCCGAGCTGCTCGAACAGGCGATCGAGCTGGTACCGAAATTCCCGTCGGCCTGGTACACGCTGGGCAAGATCCGCCTCGAGCTCGGCCAGCGCGATGCGGCGATCGCAGCCTTCCGCGCCGCGCGCGACGCCGATCCCGAAGACCGTCATGGCGCCGGCCTGCATCTGATGCAGCTCGGCGTCGAGGCCATCAGCGCGATGCCGCCGGGCTATTTGCAGACGTTGTTCGATCAATATGCGCCGCGCTTCGAGGCCGCGCTGGTCGGCGATCTCGGCTATCGCGGCCCCGCGCTGTTGTTCAAGGCGGTGCTGTCGGTGCGCGCCTCAGCGAGGAAGCCGGCATTCTTCAAGCGCGCGATCGATCTCGGCTGCGGCACCGGACTGGCGGCCGCAGCATTCGCGCGGCACGTCGATCGATTCATCGGCATCGACCTGTCGCCGCGCATGATCGACAAGTCGCGCGCCACCGGGCTCTATGCCGAGCTCGAGGTCGACGACATGCTGAAGGGCATCTCGGGCAAGCCGGACGCCAGCGCCGAATTGATTCTTGCTGCCGACGCGATGGTCTATGTCGCCGATCTCGCGCCGGTGCTTGCCGAGGCCGCGCGCGTGCTGGTGGCGGGCGGCGTGCTCGCCTTCACCACCGAGACCCATGACGGCGAAGGCGTCATCCTCGGCGAGGGGCTGCGCTACGCCCACAGTGCAGCTTACGTGCGCGCCGCGGTCGCCGCCGCGGGGCTGACGCTGGCTCTGCTCGACGATCTCTCGGCGCGGAATGAGGACAACATTCCGGCGCCCGGGCTTGTCGCCGTCGCCGTCAAGCCGTGACGCACCCGTCTCTTCAAGGCGAAAACTTGAGTCTACACGCTACGCATTTGCCGTGACGCGGCATTGCGCCGCAAAGCGGCGACTTCGCGCTTGCCCGGCGAAGGACGGAATGCGAGAGCTTTTCGCCTCAGGGAGAGAAACAATGAAAAAACATACGCGGCGCGAGTTCGGCGCCACCGCATTGTCCGTGATCGCAGCGTCCGTGCTGCCCGCGCCGTTCGTCCGGGCTGCCGACAAGAAGTACGATCCGGGTGCGAGCGACAGCGAGATCAAGCTCGGCCAGACCGTGCCGCATTCCGGCCCGGGCTCGCTCTATGGCGTGCTGGGCCGCGTCGGCGAGGCCTATTTCCAGATGCTGAACGACAAGGGCGGCATCAACGGCCGCAAGGTGAAATTCCTCACCATGGACGACGCCTACAGCGCGCCGAAATGCGTCGAGGCGACGCGCCGCCTGGTCGAGCAGGAAGAGGTGCTGGCGCTCTACGGCTCGCTCGGCACCGCGCCGCAGACCTCCGTGCACAAGTACCTCAATTCCAAGGGCGTTCCCCAATTGCTGTTGAACACCGGCGCCTCGAAGTGGAACGACCCGAAGAATTTCAAATGGACCATGGCGGGCCTGCCGCTCTATCCGACCGAAGCCCGCATTCTCGCCAAGCACGTCGTCAGCGTAAAGCCGAACGCCAAGGTCGGCATCCTCTACCAGAACGATGATTTCGGCCGCGACTTCCTCGGCACGTTCAAGAAGGTGCTGGCCGATGCCGGCGGCAAGGCACAGGTGATCATGGAGCAGACCTACGATCTCACCGATCCGACGGTCGATTCCCAGCTCATCAATCTCTCGAAGTCAGGCGCCGACGTGTTCTACAACATCACGACAGGCAAGGCGACGTCGCAGTCGATCCGCAAGGTGGCCGAGCTCGGCTGGAAGCCGTTGCAATTGTTGTCGGCGGGCTCGACCGGCCGCTCGATCCTGAGCGCCGCGGGCCTCGAGAACGCCAAGGATATCGTCGCGATCCGCTACAACAAGGAAGTCGGTGTCCCCCGCTACGCGAAGGACGCCGATGTGGTCGCGTTCGAGGAGCTGCGCAAGAAGTATCTACCGAACATCGACCCTGATAACACCATCGCCTTCGCCGGTTACGGCCAGGCGGCCACGATGGGCGAAATCCTGCGCCGCTGCGGCGACGATCTGACCCGCGCCAACGTGCTGAAGCACGCCACCACGCTGGCCGGCTTCCACTCGCCCTATTTCCTCGACGGCATCAATTACAGCTATACGCCCGACGACTATACGCCGATGAAGACGCTCTATATCTCGATCTTCAACGGCAAGGACTGGGACCTCTTGGGCGAGCCGATGACGGAGTAGGGGAGAAGCTCTCTCTTCTCCCTCTCCCCGTTCTTACGGGGAGAGGGTTGGGGTGAGGGGCTCTCTCCACCACGCAGTGTGAGCTGAGACACCTGTACCCCCTCACCCGGATCGCATCTGACGATGCGATCCGACCTCTCCCCGCAGGCGGGGCGAGGTGACTTCCAGGCGATTCGCGGCCCACAGAGCGAGCTGGCGGTACCTGCCACCTGCCGCCATTTTCGTCCGCCCTCGACGAAACCCGCTGAACCACCTACCTCTTGGGCGTGTCGACGCTCGATCTCTTTTCCGTCACGCCGTCGGAAACGGCCGATCTCTTGCCGCGCCGGTTTCGCGACTGGTTCGCGTCGCGCGGCTGGTCGCCGCGCGAGCATCAGCTCGCGCTGCTGGCGAAGGCGCACGAGGCACGCTCCGCGCTGCTGATTGCGCCCACCGGTGCGGGCAAGACGCTGGCGGGGTTCTTGCCGACGCTGGTGGAGTTGAGCGGGGAGGGAAGTGCTGCGAATCCGCAGACCCGCACACGATCGCCACCTCCCCCCTTGCGGGGGAGGTCGACGCCCTCTGACGCGCAATCGCGCGTCGGGGGGCGGCGGGAGAGGGGTATGCCGCTTGCTCCGGACGATCCGGCTTACCCCTCTCCCCAGCCCTCCCCCGCAAGGGGGGAGGGAGCCCTCGCAGCGGGGGCCTCCCAACGTCTCATCTCCACCGGCCGCGGCGTTCGCCGCAGCGGCGGGCTGCATACGCTCTACATCTCGCCACTGAAAGCGCTCGCGGTCGACATCGCGCGCAATCTGGAGACGCCGGTTGCCGAGATGGGGCTGCCGATCAAGATCGAGACCCGTACCGGCGACACGCCGGTGTCGCGGCGGCAGCGGCAGCGGCGCTATCCGCCGGATATTCTGCTCACCACACCGGAACAGCTGGCGCTGCTGCTCGCCTCCGACGACGCGCCTTTCCTGTTCTCCTCGCTAAAACGCATCGTGCTCGACGAGCTGCATGCCCTGGTCACCTCCAAGCGCGGCGATCTGCTGTCGCTCGGGCTTGCGCGGCTCTGGACCATCGCGCCGCAGGCGCGCGCCATCGGCCTCTCGGCGACGGTGGCCGAGCCGGAACAGCTCGCGCGTTTCCTGGTGCCGCAGCCGGGCGGTGAGAGCGTGTCTGCCGACGTCGTGATCGCTGGTGGCGCCGCGCCGCCGGTGGTCGAGATGCTCGACACCCGCGAGCGGCTGCCGTGGTCCGGCCACAGCGCGCGCCATGCGCTGCCCGAGGTGTATGAGCTGATCAAGCGCAACAAGACCACGCTGGTGTTCGTCAACACCCGCAGCCAGGCCGAGATGCTGTTCCAGGATCTCTGGCGCATGAACGACGACGGGCTTGCGATCGCGCTGCATCACGGCTCGCTCGACGTCGCGCAGCGCCGCAAGGTCGAGGATGCGATGGCAGCGGGCCGACTGCGCGGGGTGGTCTGCACCTCATCGCTCGATCTCGGCGTCGACTGGGGCGATGTCGACCTCGTCATCAATATCGGGGCACCAAAAGGCTCATCGCGGCTGATGCAGCGGATCGGCCGTGCCAACCACCGCTTCGACGAGGCCTCGCGCGCCGTGCTGGTGCCGGCCAACCGCTTCGAGGTGCTGGAATGCGCCGTCGCGATCGACGCCATCGCCGAGAATGCGCAGGACACGCCGCCGCTGCGCCTAGGTGCGCTCGACGTGCTGGCCCAGCACGTGCTCGGCTGCGCCTGCGGCAAGCCGTTCCTGTCCGACGAACTTTATGACGAAGTCAGGACCGCAGCGCCCTATGCGTCGCTGGCGCGAACGGATTTCGACGACGTCGTCGACTTCGTCGCGACCGGCGGCTACGCGCTGAAGACGTATGAGCGTTTCGCGCGCATCAAGCAGGACAAGCAGGGCCGCTGGCGCGTCACCAATCCCAAGGTGCGGCAGAGCTACCGCCTCAATGTCGGCACCATCGTCGAGGAGACCATGCTGAAGGTGCGGCTGGTGCGCTCACGCGCCGGCGGAAGCGGGTCGACCGGCGCGATCGCGCGCGGCGGCCGGATGCTCGGCGAGATCGAGGAGGTCTTCATCGAAGGTCTCGTGCCCGCCGACACCTTCGTGTTCGGCGGCGAGGTGGTGCGCTACGAGGCCTTGGTTGAAGACCAGGTCTATGTCTCCCGCGCCAATGATAAGGATGCAAAAGTGCCGTCCTATATGGGCGGCAAGTTTCCGCTGTCGACCTATCTCGCCGAACGCGTGCGGAAACTGCTCGACAACAGCCGGGCCTGGAACGGTTTGCCGGACCAGGTGCACGACTGGCTGTCGCTGCAGCGAAAATTCTCGCGGGTGCCTGCGGTGCGCGAGCTGCTGGTGGAAACCTTTCCGCGCGGCGGCAGCCATTACCTGGTCTGCTATCCCTTTGAGGGCCGGCTCGCGCATCAGACGCTCGGCATGCTGCTGACGCGCCGGCTGGAGCGCGCCCGCGCCCGTCCGCTCGGCTTCGTCGCCAATGAATATGCGCTCGCGGTCTGGGGCGTCGGAGATCTGTCCTTCATGATCCGGCATGGCAGACTCGATCTCAACGCGTTGTTCGACCCCGACATGCTCGGCGACGATCTCGAAGCGTGGCTCGCGGAATCCGCGCTGATGAAGCGGACCTTCCGCAACTGCGCCATCATCTCCGGCCTGATCGCGCGCCGCTTCACCGACGAGGAGAAGTCGCGCCGCCAGGTGCTGTTCTCGACCGATTTGATCTATGACGTGCTGCGCAAGCATCAGGCCGACCACGTGCTGCTGCGCGCCGCGCGCGGCGATGCCGCCACGGGATTGCTCGATCTCCGCCGTCTCAGCGACATGCTTTCGCGCATCCACGGCCGAATCACCCACAAGGATCTCGACCACGTTTCTCCGCTTGCCGTCCCTGCGCTGCTGGAAATTGGCCGCGAGTCAGTTTATGGCGAAGCATCCGACGAGCTTCTGGCCGAGGCGGCCGAGGAACTCGTGCGGGAGGCGACGACATAACGCTGGTATTTTGGGGAACGGCACGTGGCGGCAAGCGCGCTAGCTTTGCGAGACGGTGACGACATGCGCGTTTCGAGGGTCACGGTGGCGGATGTCGGCTTCGTGGCGGATTTCTCCGGCGCGCTGTTCTGGGAAGAGCGGAGCCTACTCGTGGTGTCCGACCTGCATCTGGAAAAAGGCTCGAGCTTTGCCAGCCGTGGCGTGCTGCTGCCGCCTTACGACACGGTCGCCACGTTGAGCCGGCTCGCCGCCGTCATCGCGCGGCACGATCCGCGGCAGGTGATCGCGCTCGGTGACAGCTTTCACGATCGCGATGCGCATGCGCGCTTGTCGGAGCCGGATCGCGAGGCGCTCGCGGCGCTGCAAATGCGGCGCAACTGGATCTGGATCTCGGGCAATCACGATCCGGCGCTGCCGCCCAGTCTCGGCGGCGTGGTCGCGACCGAGGTCGCGATCGGCCCGATCGTGTTCCGCCATGAACCGACCGGCGCTGCCGGCGAGATCGCCGGCCACCTTCACCCCAAGGCACGGGTGCCGACCCGCGGCCGTTCGATCGAGCGCCGTTGCTTTGCGAGCGACGGCGAGCGCGCGGTGATGCCGGCGTTCGGCGCCTACACCGGGGGCCTCAGCATCCGCGACGCGGCGTTCGCACGGATTTTCGGATCGCCCGGCTTCATGGCCCACGTGCTCGGCGACAACCGCGTCCACGCGTTCGTGGCGTCGCGGTGTTATTGAGACATCCAGGCATTTCTATCACCGTCATCCTGAGGTGCGAGCAGAGCGAGCCTCGAAGGATGCACGGCCACCGTCCGGGCCGTTCATCCTTCGAGGCTCGCCGAAGAGGCGAGCACCTCAGCGACTGTGTTCTTGGTCAAGCGGGTTGCCATGGTTTTTGGTCCCTGAGCATGGCGTTGAGGGTTGTAAGGACTTTGCGCGCAACGGCGATGAGGGCGACCATCTTGGGCTTTCCAGCG